>JAAYDR010000095.1 GCA_012729115.1 Clostridiales bacterium
ATTGTTCCAGAAGCTGCTCCTGCGCCTTGCGCAGCAGCAAATTGTCATAATACTCCTGGGCATACTCCAGCAGGGAAACGCGCCCGGCCCGTTCCTGCTGGGCCTCAAGGAGCGATGCCTTGCGCTGTTCCAGCTCCGCCGCTTCCTCATCCAGCGCGGCAATCCCCTGGGCTGCGGTGAGTCCTTTCAGGGGCTCAAACCATGAGGCGTTATGGCTGGGAAGAAGCGATAAAAGTGCTTTCTCGCTCTTTTTGGGATAAATCAGCAAAAGCCCGGCAACATTTTCCTGGGCATGGGCTGTTTCCACATAGAGGGAATCGCCAAAACGGTTCTCCAGCTCCTCCAGGAAGCCCGGCAGGCTTTGAGAGGACACGGAGAGTGCGGCAAAGGAGTAGGCGGCAGAAGCATCCCTGTCCCCGGCGGTCAGAGAAAAGCCCTGCCAGGGCAACAGGCGACTTCTTTCGGCCTGCAGGCTGCCCTGCTTTTGTGCCAGAGCATTTAGCTCCTCCTGGGCCTGCACAAAGTCTGCCGCCAGGGTCTCCCACCCGCTGCCCGCCACCTGGCGCTCCAGTTCCGCCGCGGTGAGGCTGGGCTTGGGGTTCTTCTGGTCCAGAAGGGAGGGCTTCTTTTGATACTCGGCAGCGACGCGCAAGGCTTGGGCAAGCAGAGCCTGCTTTTCCTCCTGCTCTGGCTGGATGACGGCATTTTCACTTTTGCCCGAAACAATTTCCACCCCCCCAAATTCCTGAAGGGTGGTCAGAATCCGATCCTTCTGCCCCTGCAGGCAGAGGATGGTGACATGCTTCATTTTACATACGGCCATCGTTTTGCTCCACTATGCCAATGAGTTCGTCAATGACGCCCTGGGCCCGCGCCTGTTGCAACTGAGCCAGGGTTTCCATCTGCTGACGGAGCTCCCCATCCATCTGGGCAAGCTTTTGCTGGAAGTCCGCCTCCGCAAGGGAGCGGCGTTCCTTCTGCCAAGATTGCAGCTTCTCCTCCAGCTCCTGGCGAAGGCGGCTGATTTCCCGGGCTGCCTGGGCATCCTCCTGAGCAATTTCTCCCTGCACCGTATCCAGGTATTGCTGGGATTCCACCTCGGCCTGCCGAACCATGTCCCACGCTTCCCTTGCCAACGCACACGCCTCCAATACAAACGGGCATACTCATTCATAGAATCTCCGCGAAAGCGCCGCTCTATGAAATGCTGCCCAGTGTATTTTGTCCACTTTAGCATAATTTGACGAAAATGACAAGCCGTGCCATATCCCATCCCTGCGTAACCTGGAGGGAGAAGCATGCAGGAGACTGCCCCGGAAGCTGCAAAGACCCCTGGGGAATATGCATCAGGGCTTTTCCGGGAAGCAAGCTTACAGGCGGCCATGCTTTCCCTTTGCCCCCGGTCCAATGACAGATCGACGAATCTGCTTCTCTTCCACCCTGCATGTGCTCCCTGGCAAGCTGTTTGGAAATTTTTAAAAATAATTGTATCGTCTTTGTACATAATCTGCATCCTGGGGGAGGGGCCCTTGACAGGGCCACGCTGCTGTGCTATGCTCCGCTAAACCGATGAGAAAGAGCAAGTACCCGTTGGATTTTCGGTGAAGAGAGCCGCTGAGGGTGGGAATGCGGCACGAAAACCGGTGGGGAATGGGCTTTGGAGGCCGAGCTGAAGCCAGTAGGCGAGGCGGGGTTGCTCCCCGTTACCAGGAGCAGGCGTATCATCGTACGCATAAGTGGGCGCGTAAACCGCGCCAAGCCGGGTGGCACCGCAAGAGATCCAATGCTCTTGTCCCAGCATCAACCATGATGGGGACAGGAGCATTTTGTTATCCTTTCCCCCATCCCAAATAAGAAAGGTATGGAAAGGAGAATCCACCATGGCAGAGAAAATTCCCTACAAAATCTATCTGGAAGAACACGAGATGCCCACCCGGTGGTACAACCTGCGGGCCGACATGAAAAGCAAGCCCGCGCCCCTGCTGAACCCCGCCACCCTTCAGCCCATGACCTTTGAGGAGCTGCAGCCTGTTTTCTGCGACGAGCTGGTCCGCCAGGAACTGGACGAGGACACGGCCTTCTGGGACATCCCCAAGGACATCCTGAACTTCTATAAAATGTACCGGCCCTCCCCGCTGGTAAGGGCCTACTGCCTGGAGGAAAAGCTGCAGACCCCGGCCAGGATCTACTACAAGTTTGAGGGCAACAACACTTCCGGCAGTCACAAGCTCAACAGCGCCATCGCCCAGGCCTACTACGCCAAGGCCCAGGGCCTTCAAGGCGTAACCACGGAAACCGGCGCAGGGCAGTGGGGCACTGCCCTGTCCATGGCCTGTGCCTACCTGGGGCTGGAGTGCAAGGTGTTCATGGTTAAATGCTCCTATGAACAGAAGCCCTTCCGCCGCGAGGTGATGCGTACCTACGGGGCCCAGGTAACCCCCTCCCCCAGCCTGAATACCCAGGTGGGCCGGAAGCTTCTGGAAAAATACCCCGGCACCAACGGCAGCCTGGGCTGCGCCATCAGCGAGGCGGTGGAGGCCGCCGTCACCACCCCGGGGTTCCGGTATGTGCTGGGCAGCGTGCTGGCCCAGGTGAGCCTTCACCAGTCCATCATCGGCCTGGAAACCAAGGCCGCCATGGACAAATACGGCATCAAGCCGGACATCATTATCGGCTGCGCCGGAGGCGGCAGCAACCTGTCCGGCCTCATTGCCCCCTTCATGGGCGAAAAGCTGCGGGGCGAAGCGGATTACCGCTTCATTGCCGCCGAGCCCATCAGCTGCCCCAGCTTCACCCGGGGCAAATATGCCTATGACTTCTGCGACACGGGCATGGTCTGCCCCCTGGCCAAGATGTACACTGTGGGAAGCGGCTTTATCCCCAGCGCCAGCCATGCGGGGGGCCTGCGCTTCCACGGCATGAGCTCCATGCTGTCCCAGCTTTACGCCGATGGATATATGGAGGCCGTAGCCCTGGAGCAGACCTCCGTCTTTGAGGCGGCTCAATACTTTGCCCGGGTGGAGGGCATCCTGCCCGCTCCCGAAAGCAGCCATGCCATCCGCGCCGCCATGGACGAGGCCCTGCGCTGCAAGGAAACCGGGGAGGAAAAGACGATTCTCTTCGGGCTGACGGGTACAGGATACTTTGATTTGTATGCCTATCAGTCCTACAATGACGGGCTGATGAAGGACGTAGCCCCCACGGAGGAGGAGCTGGTAAGAAGCCTGGCCGCGCTGCCAAAGGTGCCGGGAAATATATAGCAACACGAAACGGCAAACGGGTGGTTACATAAGGGCGAATACCCAAAATAGAGTCGTACCGGACCCTGCTGGTGTGGCTCATTTGACCGTAGGGAATCCCACCACCACAACATATCGCGGCATAAAAAGAGGCTCCCTTGAGGAAGGGGGCCTCTTTCTGTTATGTTATGGCACCTGCGTTTCATACGGCCAGTTGATGATCCCGCCAAAGTCGTATACGTTGGTATACCCCATCTCCACCAATGCCATGGCGGAGGCGGCGCTTCTGCGTCCGCTTCTGCAATACAGCAGAATCAGCGCGTCCTTGTCCGGCAGCTCGGCGGCAGCCCGGCTTACCAGCTCGAAATCCGGAATCAGCCTGGCTCCCGGGATATGCCCGGCATCATACTCCTCCCGGGTGCGGACATCCAATAAGATGTAATCACCGCCCTGGTCCATCATTTCCTTAGCTTGCTCCGGGGAGAGCAGGCGGTACTGGGCAGCTGTCGTGGAGGTGATCGTGGGAGCAGCAGTGGGAGCAGCGGTGGGTGCGGCCGTGGGCTGCTGTTCCCCGCCTGCGCCGGGGCTCTGGCAGGAGGTCAGCATCAAAAGGCAGCCGGTCAGGGCAAGGGCGACAATGGGTTTCTTCATTCAGCATCCTCCCTGGCATTTATCGATCCTGGGTCTCTCCCTTCCTGTTTACCCGCAAACTGCATTGCTGAACCTGCCATCATTCCCCTTCGTTCCATCGGTAAATCCGCGCCTCATAGGCGGCCAGCACAGGGCCGCTTAAGCCGCAGGTGCTCATCACCAGCTCTCCCTGGGGAAGCCTTCTGCGCCGCTGGGGTTTCTCTGTCAGGTTGCACACCACGCAGAAGCTGCCCTGCTCTCCGCCGCCCCGCAGGTAATCAAAGGCATCCCTGCGCCGCGGCTTCAAAAACTTCACCGCTCTGCCCCGCAGAGCGGCATTCTGCCGCCTTAAAGCAATCAGCTCCCGGGCATATCGCCACACCGATCCCTCCCGGGCCTTCTGGCGGTCCACCTCATCCCAGTCCATCATTGCCCTGGCATGGTCCCTGGAGCCTGCCGCCACCTGGGCAAAAGCTTCCTCCGGGGGCAGGGTTTCCTCCAACTCCCGTAGCTTGTTGATGCTTTCGATATCATCAAAGTCCTGGGGGGAGGCGATGGTGATGTTCCCCGCGCCAATTTCCGACCCCTGGTACAGAAAGGGGGTGCCCGGCAGGGTGCACTGGAGGGTCAGCAGCAGCTTGGCCAGGCCTTCCCGGTGCTTTCCATCGGGATCGATCTTGGACACCATCCGGGGGTTGTCGTGGTTGTCAAAGAAAATGGCGTTCCAACCTCTGTACTGCGTGCTCCAGGCCATCAGGTGGCGCTTGAGATGGAAGGGATCAAAACGGTAGATGTCAAAACGGGCCTTTCCCGGCGGCTCCAGAATGTCAAAGTTGAAGATCATGTCCAGCTCTCCCCGGCTGGGAGCGGTGAGCAGCTCGCCCATCTTCATGCCGATGCCGGGGGTCTCTCCCACGGAAAAAGCCCCGTGGGGGCCGAAGGCCTCCCGGTGCAGCTGGGAGAGGTACTCGTGCAGGCGGGGGCCATAGAAGTAGTGCTCCACCCCGGTAAAACCCATCAGCTTCCCCACCAGGGGATTGCCGTCCGGCAGACCAGGGGCTTTGGATATGTAGTTGATCACATCCAGGCGGAACCCGTCCACACCCCTGTCCAGCCAGCGGTTGACCATATCGATGATCCGCTGCCGCAGGGCCGGGTTGTCCCAGTTCAGATCCATCTGCTTGGGGGAGAACAGGTGCAGCCCCCACAGGTTCTGCTCTTCAAAACGCCTCCAGGCACTGCCGGAGAAAAAGGAGGTCCAGTTGTTGGGGGGCGCCTCCCCCTCCTGCAGGAAATAGAACTTCCGCTTCGGGGCGTTCGGGTCGGCCAGCGCCGCCTGAAACCAGGCATGCTCATCGGAAGTATGGTTCACCACCAGATCCATGATAAGCCGCATCCCCCGGTCATGAACCGCCTTGAGCAGCGCGTCAAAATCCGCCAGGGTGCCATACCGGGGGTCGATTTTCTCATAGTCCCGGATATCATAGCCGTTGTCGTCATCCGGGGAATCGTAAATGGGGGATAGCCAGAGGGCATCCACTCCCAGGGCTTTCAGATCATCCA
>JAAYDR010000096.1 GCA_012729115.1 Clostridiales bacterium
CTTTGACTGCGCGGTATTGTCCGACAGCAAGTGGCTGGGCCTGGTGCTGGAGCAAGTACTCACCAACGCTTTGAAATACCAGCCCGAAGGGGGGCGAATCACTGTAACCCTGGTTAAGCCCGGCGTTCTGACCATAACCGACGAGGGCATCGGAATACGGCCTGAAGATGTGCCTCGAGTCTTTGACCGGGGTTTCACCGGCCATTTGGGCAGGGGTGGGGAGAAGAGCACCGGTATCGGCCTGTACCTGTGTGAGCAAGTCTGCCGGGGGCTTGGACACCGAATCACGCTTGCTTCTCGCCAGGGCGAGGGCACGACTGTCACCCTCGACATGCGCCGGGAGAGCTTTGAGGCATTCTAGCCACCTTTTGCTCTTCCTTACAAAATTGTAAGCCTCTCTGCTCTGTGCGTAAGAAAAAAACAAGGCGGCCTGCCGCGAAGGGCTGTATACTATGGTTCGTCCCCTGCACGGACGGAAAGGATGGATCGCATGGTATTGCTGGAAATCAAAAATCTGGAGAAAATTTACACCACCCGCTTTGGCGGCCAAAAGGCCCGGGCCCTGGCCGATGTGAGTTTTTCTGTGGAAAGCGGTGAGTTTGTCGCGATGATGGGCGAAAGCGGCAGCGGCAAGACAACGCTGCTGAATATCCTGGCGGCCTTGGACGAGCCCACCGGCGGCAGTGTATCCCTGGAAGGCAAAAGCTTTGCCGACATACCTGAAAGCGCAAAGGCAGCCTTCAGACGAGATCACCTGGGCTTTGTCTTTCAGGATTTCAACCTGCTGGACACCTTCAGCGTCCGGGACAATATTCTTTTGCCCCTGGTACTGCAAAGCCGCCCCTTGGCGGAGATGGAACAATGCCTGGCACCCCTGGCGGAGAAACTGGGATTGGCAGAGCTGCTTCACAAGTTTCCCTATGAAATTTCCGGAGGCCAGAAGCAGCGTACCGCCGTGGCTCGTGCCCTGATTACCCAACCTCGGATTTTGCTCGCAGATGAGCCCACCGGCGCCCTGGACAGCAAGGCCGCCACCAAACTCATGCGCATGTTTGAGGGCATCCATGCCCAGGGGCAGACCGTGTTCATGGTCACCCACAGCGCCCAGGCTGCAAGCTATGCTTCCCGAGTGCTTTTCATCAAGGACGGCAAATTGTTCAACCAGATGTACCGGGGTGACAACCCCAGGGAGCAGTTTTTTCAACAGATTTTAGCCACCCTTACGGCTCTGACTGATGGGGGTGAACTGGGTGACTAAGACGCTGTACCTTCATCTGGCCTGGGGAAATCTCCGGAAAAACCGGGGGAGCTATCTTCCCTTTCTTCTGGCCTGCATGCTGCTCATCTTTACGGTGTACTCCTTCGCATCCATTGCCCTAAACCAGGGCCTGACCCAGTTGCCCGGGGCCACAGCCTTTGCCTTCATGCTGATCCTTGGGCTTGTGGTCGTAAGCATCTTCGCTGCCATCTTCCTGTTTTACGCCAACAGTTTTCTGATCAAACGCCGCAAGAAGGAGCTGGGTCTGTACGCCGTATTGGGCATGGAGAAGCGGCACATCACCAAGGTGCTTCGCTGGGAAATGAACCTGTGCTACCTGGCATCGATGTTTTTGGGCCTGGGGCTTGGCCTGCTTCTAAACAGATTGTTGTACCTGCTGGTAGGGCAGATCCTAAGTGTACCCCTGCCCCTGGACACCTCCCCCAACCTCAAGGCCCTTGGAGGAACAGCCCTGCTGTTCGCCGGCCTCTATTTTCTGCTGAAGACTTACAACTCTTTTCAGGTGCGTTCCGTCAACCCCATGGCCCTGGTGCATGGCTCTCAGGTTGGTGAACGGGAGCCTTCCTCCCGCTGGCCTTTTGCTGTCATCGGTTTGGTGTGCCTGATAGGGGGCTATGTGCTGGCCCAGTGGGTGCGGGACCCCATGTCCGCCATCGCGCTGTTTTTTATCGCAGTAATCCTGGTCATCATTGGTACCTACTGCCTGTTCATGGCTGGAAGCCTGACCATTCTGAAGCTGTTGAAAAACAACCCCAGGTTTTTTTACAAGCCCAAGCATTTCATCACGGTTTCCAGCATGCTCTACAGGATGAAGCAGAACGCTGCGGGCTTGGCCAGCATCGCGATCCTCTGTACCATGGCCATGGTTACCGTGGGCACCACCGTTGCCTTGTATAATGGTACGGAGAAGATTGTTAACACTTCCTATCCATATGATCTGGCTGTGTACTCCTCCGATGCTTCGTCAATGGAGGAGATCCGGGAGGCAGCCCAATCCGCCGCGCAGGAAAGCGGCATGATTCTTCATGATCTCATGACCTATGAAAGCCGGCAGACTACCCTGGGATTCCAGGATGGAAAACTCATTTTTCCTCCGCACGTGTCCTCAATGGGCCTTAATGAGTATGCCAACACCTTTGATGCCTGCCTGCTGACCCAGGATACCTTTGCTCAGCTTCAGGGAGCAGACTTTACCCTGCCCAAGGGCAGCGTTGGCTGGTGGTCCCAGGATTTTCAAGCTCCGGCTGCACTGGAGATAGGCGAAATCCCAACCACATTATTACCTCTTCCTGAGCCAACCTTTCAGGTTTCTATGCGCATTCTTGGCTCCAATAACCTTGTTTACCTCGTCCTCCCGGATGAGGCCGCTATCGAATCCTTGTTGCAGGCTCTTGGGGAGGACCCGGAGGGCAAGCCCCAAAGGACCTATACCCTGCAGATGAACCTGGAGGGTGATCTTCCTGAGCAGGAGGCCTTTGTGGAGCTGCTGGAAAGCCGGGTACAGACCGAGTCCATCGAACGAATCAAACTGAAGGCCTCCCAACGGGCAGACATCCAAAGCCTCTATGGTGGGTTTCTGTTTGTGGGAATATTCCTGGGCTTCCTTTTTATGATGGCTACGGCTCTGATCATCTACTTTAAACAGGTCAGTGAGGGTTATCAGGATCATGATCGCTTTATCATCCTTCAAAAGGTAGGCATGAGCCACCGGGAGGTGAAGGCAACGGTCCACGCTCAGATCCTCATCGTATTTTTCCTTCCCCTGGTGGTGGCCCTGTGCCATGTGCTTGGCTCCCTCCACATGGTCACTTTGATGCTAAAGGCTCTCAGCCTCAGCGATGCGGCCTATGTAGCCCTGAACACTTTCCTGACTGCGGCAGGCATTGCTGTCCTCTATACCGCCGTGTACCTGCGCACTGCCAGAACTTATTACAAAATGGTCCGGTTTTAGCAGCCTTCCTCCCCCATTTGACATATCACCCCAACGGCTTGTATACTTGGATTACAAATCCTGCCGAACGATGGGGGAGTCTGCCATGCGCCGCTTCAGCCTGGGTATAATCGCCTTTCTGGCAGGCAGCCTGCTGCTTCTGGCACTTCCCGCCGCCCTGGGGGAAACCCCCGGCGGCCTTTCCTATGTGGCCAATCCTTATACCCGTTCCTCCACAACCATTTATACCCAGCGGGTCAATGAGAGAACCTATCTCTTTCTGCCCTCCTCAGCCAATCTATCCTCCCTGACCCTTCAGTGGGAAGGGGGTAAAAGTATGCTCCTCACGGCTCAGGGAGACGTACCCAGTGCCTCCCGGGAGCCTTTATTGATCCAAAGCGGCAAACCCTTTGACCTGCTTCACCTTTTTCCTGACGGGCCTGTGGATGACACGTATCCCGTTCTTCTCACCCCTGATGTCGAGGCCGCCAAGACCGAAGCGGCACAACTCTTCATCATGGCTTCCGGTCATATCGGCTCCCTGTATCTTACCAGCAGTGACCCGGTTGAACATGGCCGTGCCTGGATGGACAGCCAACAGAAGATTGAAGCTCTTGCTACCACCGGCTCCATGGTCCTGCTTCGGGAGGATGGCAGCGCCCTGTACGACGGCCCCCTGGCCCAGATCCGCCTCAGAGGAAACACCACCTGGGGTTGGGCAGATAAAAAGCCCTATCAAATCAAGCTGGATTACAAAGCCAATCTCCTGGACAGCGGCGATCCCTGGGATGCCGACAGAACCTGGCTCCTGCTGGCAGAGGCCTTTGACGCCACCCTGCTGCACAACTCCATCACCCTGGATCTGGGCAGGGAAATTGGCCTGGCCTCCACCCCGGAGTACCGCCCGGTGGACCTTTATTATGACGGTGAGTACCGGGGCACCTATCTGGTCTGCGAAAAGGTGGAGGTGGCCCGGGGCAGGCTCGATATTCTGGATTACGGGAAGTACATTGAAAAGCTCTATGGCAAACTGGTGGATATGGATTCCCTCCCTCTGGGGCAGGGGCAGGACGCTTATGGCAATCCCTACCAATACGTAGAGGGAATCCAGACCCACATGGGCCCGGCCGGGGCATATCTTCTGGAACTGGACCAGTATTTTTATGATAAGGAAAAAAGCTGGGTTTCCACCAAAGACGGACTTCGTTATGTTCTTCACAGCCCTAAATATGTCTCCCAAGCGGATGCAGACTATGTGAGTTGCTTCCTCCAGGAACTACTGGACACCATCGCCAACCATGGAATTCATCCCGTCAATGGTAAAACCATTGAGCAGTATATCGACCTTCCCTCCTTCGTGCGTTATTTTCTCATCCAGGAATTTGCAAAAACATGCGACTTCTGGTATACCTCCACTTATTTCCACTTACTCCAGGGGGAAGCCAAACTTTTTGCCGGTCCTCTGTGGGATTTTGATATCGCTTATGCGATGCGGGATACCCGGCCCCACGAGGGTGGGGTAGACGGATATGTCCCCGAAAGTGGATGGTTTCGGGATCTCATGACCTTGCCCGTTTTTCAGGAGGCGGTTCAGACGTATTTTCGCAATGAATTTCTGCCTCTTCTCCAGCGGATCCTGTTGGGTGAGGAAACGGCCAGAGGGCAGGCTTTGCTCTCCCTGGAGGCGTATCGGCGGCGGATTGAGCCGTCCCGAAGAATGAATTACATCCTTTGGGAACTGGGTGGACACTACAACAACATCAACAAGGACACCCTTTACCCCACCTATGAGGAAAACTTTGATTATTTCCGCAACTATCTTCATGGCCGCACCCAGTGGATGACCAACGACATCGCCCAATGGTCCGGCCATGAAATCCAGGAAGTCGATCTGACCCTTACCTATACCAATGCCAATATTGTGGAACATGCCCAGGCCATCGTGAATGTACCTTATAGCAACGCCCATATCATCCAGATTACCTGGGATGCTGAAAAGGATTCCCAGCATCCTGAGCAGACTCTTTATAACGCAACCCTTTCCCTTGCGGCACAGAAAGGCTGCATTTTTACAGACATGCCTGTGGTGCGTGTGAACGGCCATCCTGTGGATTTGACTTCCCATGACACCGAACATGTAACCCTTTCATATTCCTTTTTTGGCCCCACCTTTGAGCCTGCCTTCTACGACGGCATAGACTATGCTCTCGTGTACCAATATGACTTTTTCGTGAAACAGAACCCGGAAGTGGTGGAGGAATGCGGCACAGACGAACCTGAGGCAATGCTGGAGTATTTTGCCTATTATGGCATCGGAGAAGGCCTGCGTGCCATCTCCACCTTTGATGTTGAGGCCTTTATTGCCAACTATGAAAGGATCATGGATCGCTACTACATGCTGGATGTGGAAAGCTGCACCCTTCATTATCTGGAAAACTGTTACAGCGAGAATCTCCTGGGTATCCCCGAGCCCGTGAAGCCGGAGCCCGCTTTCTAGAAAATGACCCCTCAAACATGGCTTGGGTCCATACCCTGAGCCTATAACCGGGGCGATATTGTCTGTCGGATCGAAAGCATCGCCGCATGCAAGCAGCCTGGGGAAAAAACCCCAGGCTGTTGGAAACGTCAATCATCGAAAGAAATCAACCTTCCCGGTAGCGCCTACGCTTGAGGTACATCACGCAATGATCAACATCGTCACACATCTCATCATCGTTGTCTGTACTGCGAAAGCAGACAGGTTGGCGCTTTCCAATCAAAAGCTCCATGCGCGTGTCCGACCGTTTGCCTGATTGCCGTTTCACCCATATCATACCCACACCCATGGCGAATATGCATCTTTTTTCAATTCGAAAACTTTCAGGAGGGCAGGAGACGATCACACAAAAAGAGAAGTATAACAGACTAGGGTTTTAAGGAGGTCTCCATGCCCAACTCCCTTTCCTCCATGGATCTTGCTTCCCCCGCCTGCCTGGAGGGAGAGGCTATATTTCGGCGTGGAAGTGTCTCGCTGATCTCCCAGGAGGGGGACGCGCTGCTTTTGCGGGTTGGCACTTCGCCGACTCAAATTGTGACTCTTCCTGCCTCGGGAAACCCCCACTGTACCTGCGGCATGGGGGAACAACCCTGCGCCCATGTGGTAGCCGCACTCTTTGCTGCCCAGGAGGACGGCACCCTGCGCATGCTCTCGCAATCCCACGAGTTCACCCTGGGCCAAAAGATGCTGGCCGCCTTAAGCCGTGCCATGCCCGGCAGTGAAAATGTACGCCTGTCCCCTATGCTACGACTGTTTCCTGACGGGCGGGTAGGCCTGGGGCTGAGCATCGGTCAGGAGCGTATGTATGCCGTAAGAAGCATTCCGGCACTGTTGGCCTGCTATACGATGGGTTTCACGTTGACCCTTTCCCCCCGCTTTTCTTACCAGCCCACCCAGATGCGCTTCTCCAAGGAGGACGAGCGGTTACTGTCCATCCTGCTGAGCCATATCCATCCCAAAGGGCCTGATGAGGAGCCCGAGGACGGCTCCCTCACTGAGGAGGACTGCTCCTTAAGCCCTCAGAGCGATGGCCGTTACGTAATATTGACCGGGGCCTTCTTGCATAGCGTTCTTCGCTACCTGGAATCCCACCCTTTTGTCCTGTTGGATAGCCAAAATAAACAGCCCCACATCGGCATCCGAACGGTGGAACTTCCCCTGTGCTTTACCGTGTCTCTGCTGGGCGGAGAACTCAAGGTGGTGGCCGAGGGAACGAAAGACCTGCGTCTGATCACCTCCGATGCAAGGTATGTGCTTTGCGAGAGCAAAGCGGTTCATCTCCGCAGCGCTCAAGCCCGGGTTTGTCAACTGCTGCTCACAGAGGGAAGCCGATTCAGCTATGAGGCTGTCCAGGCGGAGGAGATACTGGCCACGCTGCTGCCTGCTCTTTCCACAGTAGGCACGGTAATCCCCTCAGCGGAACTGAACGCCCGGCTGGTCACAGCCCCCTTCCGTCCCAGGGTGTACCTGGATCTGGTAGATGGAAACGTGGAAGCCAGGCCGGAGTTCTGGTACGGAGATGTAGCATTGCTGCCCTTTTCACAATCCTCCTCTGTTGAGGAAAACGGAGGCGAGGGTTGGCGTGCGTCCCTATCCGGGAGTGCTCCCGAGGTCCCTTCTATGGCCCCGATACGGGAACATGCCACCGGCCTGCCCCCCGGCAAACTGCTGCTCAGGGATGGCCGGGCGGAAAGCGCACTGCTGGACTTCTTTTCCGACGCGGGCTTTGTAGTCCGTGGCCAAAAAATCCTTCTGAGGCGGGCCAAGGACATCCTGGCCTTCTGTACCCTAGGGGTTCAGGAACTGGGAAAACTCTGCCAGGTCTATGCCTCCACATCCTTTGAAAGGATCAAGCCCCGCCGTTTCACTGCCCGGGCTTCCTTCCACATGCGTGACGGCAGGCTGGTATTTACCCTGCTGGAGGAGAGCGGCCAGGCTCCGGAGATTTTCCCTCTGCTCACCGCTATTCGGGACCGGCAGCATTACGTGCGTCTTAAAACCGGCGAGTTTCTGGACATACGGGATATGGCCGCTCTGGCTCCCATTGCCCAGGAACTCCTGGATGCGGCTGCAATGGACGATCCCCATCAGGGGGAGGATGCCCGGGAGATACACTTTACCGCCTATCGTTCCGCTTACATGGTCAGCATGCTTCGTCTGGCGGGTATCCCCGCCGAAGCGGATGAAAAAGTGGAGCAGGCCATGGGAGCTCTGACAGACGCAGTCTCCCAGGCAGAGCAGTATGTTCCCTCACGGCTACTAAAAAAGTTGGTGCCCTACCAGCGCAGGGGCGCAGGCTGGCTGCTATCCCTGTACGAAGCCCATATGGGCGGCATTCTGGCGGATGAGATGGGCCTGGGCAAAACCGTGCAAGTCATCGCTGCCCTCTCCGCCGCCAAAAAGAAGAACGGGCGGCAAAAGAGCATTATCGTCACCCCAACCTCCCTGGTGTACCACTGGCTGGCAGAATTCAAACGCTTTGACGAAAGCCTCATCGTACGCCTCGTGGGGGGGCAGCGGGAGGAACGAAGGCAGACCATCGAAAGCATTAAGGCAGACGATCAGGTGGACGTGATCCTCACCAGCTATCCCCTCCTGCGGCGGGACATCGACCTTTTTCGGGACCTGCCCCTGCGTTTTGCTATTTTGGACGAAGCACAGTTCGTAAAAAACGCTCAAAGTCTGGGGGCAACCGCCGCAAAGGAACTCTCCGCCCAGGTACGGGTCGCCCTGACGGGCACCCCCATGGAAAACCACACAGGTGAACTCTGGAGCATTTTTGACTTTGCGCTGCCAGGTTATTTAGGGACACAGGCCACCTTCCTTCGCCGGTACGGCGGAGGGGAGCGAATGCAGGAACTCCAGGAGCGGATTCGCCCCTTTCTGATGCGCCGCCTGAAAAAGGAGGTGCTCTCCGACTTGCCCCACAAGAACGAGCAAAGCCTTTACGCTGCCATGACCCCGGAGCAGGCCGCTGTGTACAACCAGCTTCTGGGCACCCTCAGGGCTCATGTGGATGAAGCGTTAAAGCAGGGCGCTTTGCCCAAAGCTCGCATGCAGGTACTCAGCGTTCTTCTGAAATTGCGGCAGGTCTGCTGCCATCCCAAGCTGTTTCTGCCTGATTACGAGGGGACCAGCGGCAAACTGGAGCTGCTGGTTCAGACTGTCCACTCCGCCCTGGCTGAAAAAAAGCGGATGCTTGTTTTTTCGCAGTTTGTGGGTATGCTGCAGATCATCCGCAAGCGCCTGAATCGGGAAGGCGTGCGCACCCTCTACCTGGATGGTGAAACCAAGCCCGGCCTCCGCCAGGAACTCTGCGACCGGTTCAATGGCGGGGAAGGGCAGGTCTTTTTGATCTCACTGAAAGCCGGGGGTACGGGTCTGAACTTGACTGGAGCCAATCTGGTGATCCATTACGATCCCTGGTGGAACCCCGCCACGGAGGACCAGGCTACGGACCGGGCACACCGCATTGGTCAGACCCGGGACGTGGACGTGCTGCGGCTGATCGCCAAGGATACCATTGAGGAGAAGGTGACAGATCTGAGCAAGCGCAAGCGGGCGATTTTTGATCAGGTGGTACTGGCAGGAGAAACAGCACTGTCCAGCCTTACCGAGGAGGATATCCGGGCGTTGTTCTTCTAAAGGGTGCGTTTCACCCCACAATGCTGCGGATACTGCTGCGGATACTGCCAGTATTCAGTGGAAATAACGGTTGACAATCCCAGATAAAACCGTTACAATATCCCATGTCTGGTTCAAGGGCGAGTGCGGACATGCGGGTGTAGCTCAATGGTAGAGTTCTAGCTTCCCAAGCTAGCTACGTGGGTTCGATTCCCATCACCCGCTCCAACCGCATGAACCACCGGATGAAGGGTTTACGATTTAAAGGAGGGTATTTCACCATGGCCAAGGCAAAATTTGAGCGGAACAAGCCGCACGTAAACGTCGGCACCATCGGACACGTGGACCACGGCAAGACGACCCTGACCGCCGCCATCACCATGACGCTGGCCCAACTGGGCGAAGC
>JAAYDR010000097.1 GCA_012729115.1 Clostridiales bacterium
CTATTGACTTTTTATAGGAGAAGATATACCCAAAGCCATTGTTCGCAAAGATGTTCTTGTTAAAGGAGAGGGGAATTTCATCCGCCTTGCCGTTTCCATTGGGATCGCGCGTCTTGAAGGCGCGGAGTACCTCCGTGAACTCATCCAGGGTTTTGGGAACCTCCAATCCAAGGTTCTTCAGCCACTGCATGTTCATCATACCCACGCCGTTGGTAGTCATCCAGGGACCGGAGTTGACACGGAACAGGCTGTAGATATTGCCATCGGGCGCGGTGTTGAAGGCGCGCAGTTCAGGCATTTCCGTGTCAATGAGCTTGTTGATGTTATGGGCATACTTATCGATCAGGTCTGTCAACTCAACAAAAGTACCGTCCGGACCATAACGAACCAGGTCTGACTCATTAATCTTGGACTCAATGATGTCAGGCAGGTCGCCGGTGGCCAGCATCAGGTTTTTCTTCTCATTCCATCCATCGGTGGGCACCATGATCCACTCGATGTGGACATTCATGATCTCTTCCGCGCGCTGATGAATCTCCTGAACGTTCAGATCAGAAGGCATTTCGGCGCGGGACTGTATCATGACCCGCAGCGTCACCTTCTCATCCGGGCAGATGGGATAGCCTTCCGCGTTGAAATTGGGGATGGTCTCCGCCAGCGTGCTGGCAGAACTAAGCAAGACCAGCATGCAGACCAGTATCAGGGACAGGATTCGTTTTTGTCTCATAATGGCTCCTCCTATTATATTTACGGGCCAAGCCCGTATGATACGTAATGACAAGAACTGCTGTCAGGCCTGTGTTTGCGGAAAAACTTCAGCGCCGTTACCCCTTAATGGAACCTACCATCACGCCGGTAACAAAATAACGCTGTACAAAGGGATACAGCATCAATACCGGCAGGCTCGCCACGACAATAAGGCCGTATTTCAAAAGCTCAGCCACCTTCTGTTTTTCTATTAAGGTAGCAATATCATCGATCATGGTCGGGTCTGGTTGGTTGGATACCAGGATGTCCCGCAACACCACCTGTAAGGGGTAAAGGTGGTCCGATTCCAAGTAAATATAGGCGTTGAAAAAAGCATTCCAATGCGAGATTGCGTAAAAAAGCACCATGACAGATACCACGGCTTTGGATAGGGGCAGCACGATCTGGAAGAAAAATCTCAAATTGCCCGCGCCGTCAATAAAAGCTGCGCTGCGCAAATCCTCAGGAATGGTGGTCTCAAAGAAGGAGCGCGCAATCATCAGATTCCATACCTGCATGGCGTTGGGCAGCACCATGGCCCAGATCGTATTGATCAGCCCCAGTTCTTTGACCACCATGTAGGTGGGGATCATTCCGCCGTTAAAAAACATGGTGAATACGAACAACATCAGAAAAAACCTTCGTCCCACCATCGTCTTCCTGGACAGGGCAAACCCCGCGGCGACCGTGATGACCACATTGATCGTCGTGCCGAGGCTGGTGTAAATAATGGTGTTGCGGTAACCGCTCCATATTTTCCGGTAAGCAAAGATACGCTCATAAGCGCTGAAAGTGATGCCCCGGGGATAGAGGATCACATTGCCGGTGGCAACCAGGTTCGGGTCGCTGATTGAGGCGATGAGGATAAAGTACAGCGGATAAAGGCAGATGAGCAAGAAAATGGTCATGAGCACCAGGACGATCGCGTCAAAGATCCTGTCACCCGTATTAACCCGGATGTGACCACGTGTGTCAGCCATACCTTCCCTCCTCACCACAGACTGGTTTCGCCCACGCGGCGGGCCACGCTGTTCACCGTGTAAACCAGTATGCAGCTGATGATGGAATTGAACAGACCGATCGCCGTGGACAGGCTGAACTGCGCGTTTTGCAAACCAACCTTGTACACATAGGTGGAAATGATCTCGGACCTGGTAATGTTCAGCGTGTTCTGCATCAAAAAGGCTTTCTCAAAACCGACAGACATGATCCTTCCAAGATTCAGGATCAGCATGATGATGGCAGTGGGCATGATGCCCGGAATATCGATATACAGTGTACGCTGCAGCTTGCTGGCGCCGTCCACCATGGCCGCCTCATGCAGCTCCTGCTCGATGCCGGCCAGCGCAGCAATGTAGATGATGGCTGACCTGCCGGTGTCCTGCCACACGCCGGACCAGACATAGACCGAACGGAACAAATCGGCCCTGCCAAGAAAATACACCGCTTCGCCGCCGAAACTTTTTATCAGCGCGTTGACAAGGCCTGTGCTGGGCGAGAGAAACACATTCAGTATGCCCACCATGACCACCATGGAAATAAAGTGCGGCGCGTAAGAGACAGTCTGCACAATTTTCTTGTAACGGCGATGCCGCATTTGGTTGAGCAGCAAAGCGAATATGATCGGAATGGGGAATTGCGCCACCAGACTGTATACGCTCAACCACAGGGTGTTGAAGAATATCTGGCTGAAATTATACGCGTTGAGGAAGCGATTGAAATATTTGAATCCAACCCAGGGACTGCCGAATATCCCTTTGGTGGGCGAGTAATCCTTAAAGGCTATCAGCACGCCACCCATAGGCCCATAAAGGAAAATCAAGGCATACAGCACTGCCGGCAACAACAGAAGATAAAGCCCTCCGTCCTGCCTGATCCGTGCCAAAGTCCTCCGATATTTCTCTGGCAAACAGACACCCCCTGTTTTGGCATAGTCTTCAAAGTATAGAAATAACTATAAGAAAGTTCCGTTAAATATAGAATATGACAGAGAAAGGCTTCCTGTCAAGTCAAAGGAGTAAAATTCAA
>JAAYDR010000098.1 GCA_012729115.1 Clostridiales bacterium
ATTCGCTAGAATCTGTAATTCACTGGCATCCATATAAGCTTTCCTTTCCAAATCCTACCATAGAAGAGCATCTTCACAATTTAGCAAAAATAATATAGCACCAAAGCTAAACAATGTCAACTATTTTGCTAAATTTCATGTTGTAAAATAAGCAAACAACCCAACGAACGAGCATTTTGTTTTCGGTTCTCATTCTCAACACATTTCACTCACAATCTCTCATCAAATCTTTACAAGAAATCGTTTACTTCTTCATGCCGAGCATTTTGAGCCCCCTGCAAAAATGACTGTACCGTCCTTTCTGACCTGCTTCCGCTTGTTCTTATTCTGATCGGTCCTCGGCATATATATTTAATAAATTATTTTGCAAAATTCACTTGACATAATTGACCACATGTGTATACTTTTTAGCTGTATGGTGCATGTGCGTTTTTCTGTCTGCAGGCAGGGACAACCGGATTACTGAAAACACGAATTCATAAGGAGGGTCATTATGTCGATCAAAAAGGTGTTGGCTTGTGTTCTTGTGTTGACGCTTTGCGCATCCATCTCCGCCGGTTTTGCGGAAACCGCCCCGGTACAACTTACCTATTGGGCCCATAGCGGCGTAAAAACGTCTATCGAGCCCATGACCGAAGCCTACCTCGCAGAGCATCCAGAAGTAAAGATCACCGTTTCGTACTATGCCACTGATGACATCAAACCGGCGCTAAAGGTAGCCGCTTCCTCCGATACGCTGCCTGACATGTGGTTCAACTGGGGTGGAAGCCTTGGTGGATATTATGTCACCAACGGCTGCACCTACGACCTCACCCAGTATGCAGCCGATCACGACTGGCGCTCCTTCTTCAACGGCGGCGCGCTGGACCTGTGCACGCTGAACGGCCAACTGGCGGGCATTCCCACCAGCATGGCTATGTTGTCCATGTACTATAAGAAAGACGTTTTTGATAAGTTCGGTGTGGCTGTGCCCACTACCTTCGAAGAACTGGAAGCTGCCTGCGTGAAGTTAAAGGAAAACGGCGTTGTGCCCTTCGCGACCGCCGGCATGTACGGCTGGCATCTGATGCGTATCATTGAACAGCTGATTGAATACTACGCCGGCCCTGAACTACACGATCAGTTGCAGAACATGACCACCAGTTGGGATTGCGACGCCGTGATTAAAGCCTTCGCCAAGTATCAGGAGTGGGTTCACAAGGGATATTTCCCCGAGGGCTTCATCACCAGCAGCCCCGACGATACCTTGATGATGCTCGCTACCGGCCAAGCCGCCATGGACCCCGAGGGGCAATGGTTTGACAACACCGCCACCAACGACGGACTCGATATCAACGAGTTTGAGTGGTTCCCCTTCCCCAACGGTACCGGCCGAATCTCTGCCTTTGGTGAAATGGTGCAACTGAATAAAAAGCTGACCCCCGAGCAAGTGGATGCCGCCGTGCAGTACATCACCTACATCTTCGCCAATGATACCGCCAACCAACTGGCGCTGCCTTCGGCAGACTTCTCCTATCCCGACACGCAGCCTCACGCCAAAAAGGTGTTTGAGTATGCCAAGACCGCCGGTTCTTTCACCATCACGGATCAAGCCTTCCCCACTGAAGTCGCCGACGTGTTGTTCAGCCAACAGGATGCCTTGGCTATGGATTCCACGACTCCCGAGCAGGCCGCCGCTGCGATTCAGGCTGCGGTTGAAAAGTATCTCGCTACCAAGTAATATATAAAGAGACAGGTGGCCCTCGTCTTGCAATGAGGCGAGGGCCACGCTATTCTGTTCTGATCGTATGGGGGAAATATGGTGAACAAACGTACCGAGTCTGCCGCCATCCTGTTTATGCTGCCGGCTACTGTGATCTATCTTTCCGTTATTGTTTTTCCTGTATTCTATTCCCTGTATCTTAGCCTTTTTTCCGGAAGCGGCATCAACAACTGGACCTTCAGCGGGCTGCAAAACTATACTGCACTTTTTAAGGACAGCATCTTTCTGTTATCGTTTAAGAATTCCGTGGTTTGGATGGTTCTGTCGCTAATCTTCACAACCAGCCTTTCGCTTTTTCTGGCCGTCATTTTAAACCGTAGCTTTCCAGGCCGCACGTTTTTCCGCGGACTGTTTTATTTGCCCGCTGTGGTAGCGCTAATTGCCGTTGCCATCACCTGGCGATGGATTTACCATCCCATGTTCGGCTTTATTAATCAACTGCTTTCCGCCATCGGCATTAAAACGGGGCAAGCGTGGCTTTCTCAATCTCAATCTGCACTGCTGGCGTGCTTTTTCGCCGCGCAATGGCAGGCAATTGGTCAGCCGATGATTCTTTTCCTTGCCGGATTGCAAACCATTCCCAAAGAGATTATAGAAGCGGCGGTAATTGACGGGGCAGGCAGCTTCCGTCGCTTTATCAACATCACCATTCCACTGTTACGCAACACATTCGTCGTAGTCATTTCAACGCTGATGATGGGTGCACTCAAGGTGTTTGATATCATTATCGGCCTTACTGATGGCGGTCCAAACAACGCATCGCAGGTGTTAGCTTCTTATATGTATTCGCAGACATTCGAGTATAATCACTGGGGGTACGGCGCAGCCATCGCCTGCTTCATGGTTTTGCTGATGGCCTTTATCGTTATCCCCTACGTAATTTTCACCGCCAAGAATCAGGAGGATCGTTAGGATGAAGAAAAAGTTATCCCGACCGGCCACCTGTTTGATGTACGGAGTTATGCTGCTCCTTTCCCTGATTTGGATTGCGCCGCTGTTCTCATTAATTGCGACCGCTATAAAAAGCAAAAAAGACTTCTTCAGCGGTCTTGGACTGTTTCAATTCCCCAGCAGCATTGCCTGGAGCAACTTTCAGGCGGCTTTTACAACGGGGCATTTGCTTCGCTACATGAGGAACGACCTGATTATTTGCTGTCTGAAAGTGCCGCTGGGCATTCTACTGGAGGCGATGGCTGCATTTGCGTTAACACGCCTGCGCGTTCGTCATCGCACGGGACTGTTCATCTTTTTTCTGGTTGGTATGATGCTTCCGATGCAGGTAGCGCTGGTACCCATTAGTGTTGTTTTCAACAAGCTGAGTCTGTTCAACACCTATTTCGGTCTGTTTTACGTCTATGTGGGATTCGGCCTGTCGTTTGGCATCCTGGTGTTTCGCGGTTTTTTCCTGAGCATCCCGAAAGAAATGGATGAGGCGGCGTACATCGACGGTTGCAACAAACTTCAACTGTTCACGCGCGTGATTTTGCCGCTTGCAAAGCCTGCCACCGCCACGCTGCTGATCAGCGACTTTTTGGCTACCTGGAATGAGTTTCTGTTGGCGAACATTATCATTACGAAAGATGAGATGAAAACAGTGCCGACAGGCATTCTGACGTTTGTGGGGCAGCACGGCACCGATTACGGCGGCCTGTGCGCAGGCGTGCTGATCAGCATCATTCCAGTAATGATTGTGTACTTTATCTTCCAAAAGTACTTTGTCGCCGGCATGGCGGGCGCCATCAAGCAATAAGTGGGTGGAGGAGTCGTTATGGTACCGTATTATCCCCGGGAAGTGGATTGTTGGGGCGTCTTTGAATATTCGTGCAACGGACCAACGGAGAATAACCCCTTTATTGAGCAATGGCTGAAAGCAGAGTTTTCATGCGGACGAGAAACGATCTGCGCAGACGGCTTTTACGACGGCGATGGCCTCTATCGCATTCGGTTTATGCCCTCTAGCGAAGGTGTGTATCAATTCCACATCACGGCGAGTTTCCCGCTGGAAAACATGGATGGCACGTTCACCGTAGGAGCTCCCAAGGCCGGGCAGCATGGACCGGTACGCGTCGCGGATACCTGGCGCCTTGTGTATGAGGATGGATCACCCTATCTTTGTTTGGGGACGACGTGCTATGTATGGGCTTTACAGTCCGATGAACTGGTCACGGAAACGCTGAAAACACTCTCGCAGAACGCGTTTACGAAAATACGTTTTTGCATTTTTCCAAAACACTATGCCTATAATCTGCACGAGCCGTACAGCTACCCGTTTGTCGGAACGCCGATGGATTCCTCTGTTCTGACGGATCAGAACTTTGATGCGTATAACGAACATTCTGCCGGGAACAACTGGGATTTCACACGCTTCAACCCCGCACATTTTCAGAGGCTTGAACGTTGCATTGAGGCACTTGGCAAACTGGGAATCGAAGCAGACTTGATCCTATTCCATCCTTATGACCGATGGGGCTTTTCCTGTATGCCACAGGAGGCGGATCTGCGCTACCTGCGCTATGTGATCGCCCGCTTCTCCGCTTATCACAATGTATGGTGGTCGCTTGCCAACGAGTATGACCTGATGAAGCATAAAACGCTCGCGGACTGGGAAAAAATCGCACAAGTCCTCTGTGAGAACGACCCCTACAGTCATCTGCGGTCAATCCACAACTGCTTCCATTTCTATGATTACAGCCGCCCCTGGGTCACGCACTGCAGCATTCAGCGCAACGATCTGTACAAAAGTGCCGAGTTGACAAATCAGTGGGCCGTACATTACCGCAAGCCGGTCGTGCTGGACGAAATTGCTTACGAGGGTAACATACAGTATGGCTGGGGCAACCTTACGGGTGAGGAAATGACGCGGCGTTTTTGGGAAGGTGCTCTGCGCGGCGGATACCCTGGGCATGGCGAAACCTTCCTCCACCCATCTGGGATTCTGTGGTGGTCGCACGGTGGAACGCTGCATGGCGAAAGCCCGGAACGGATTCGTTTTCTTGCCGAGATTCTGCGGGAAGTGCCAGAGGGGTTGCAGCCCAATCCCGAAGCCTCTTGGGACGAAGTGGCCGCAGTTTCCCCGGCGGGTACGCAGTATCTTTATTATTACAGCTTCATGCGACCCGGATTCCGCGATTTCCACATGAAAGGCCGGTATGCCGTTACTGTTTATGATACATGGAACAGGACGAAGGAAGACATCGGCATGTATTCCGATTCCTTCCGCATCCAGCTTCCAGGCAAGCCCTATATAGCCATCCGTCTCCAAAAGCAATAGCACAGGCCATTGAGGATAAACCAATAGACTCCCATCTCATCACATAAGGTTCCGCCATGTGTTCTTTATGCTGACGGAACGACATTTTAGCTTTCCTTACGAGGGAACACTCGACAGTGATTGTGCCTTATCCCAGCTTGTATGTGTCAACTCCTGCTTCATGACGCATATAAGGACGTCAATCTCCAAACGAGATCGATGTCCTTTTTATATAGGTGGTAAGCATTGATATGTATGGGGTTCAGCGATTTGAAGAGGTTGCACAACAGCTTTTGTGCCCGTCTTCAAGTCCTGGGAGAATACAGATATATCCTCGGGGGGAAAGCAACTTCTATTCCATGACTGATGTAGATGGGGAGAATGAATCGCAGCCTACCCATGGTTATAACTTGGGCAATTTGAATGATGAGAGGAGAAAACACATGTGAGATGTGATATGCCATTGGAATGTAGAAGGAGATGCTGGCATGTTGGAGAATTGATTACAATGAGTTTGTTCCATTTTTCCTGACTTTCGTCTTGGCATAATAATCAGGCGCTGGATCTCACTGCTGTTTATTTGTACATTAATCGAAAGCATACCGATTGGATCTCTCGATTTCATCACTCTTTCTGCCTGAATGGGGCGAAAGGAATGGTTATCACGATGGGAAAAAGGATAGGTATTATCGTCTGTGTTCTGCTGTTGTGTCTTGGGCAATCCGCCCAGGCAGGTGACAAACGGATGAGCAAATACAGTGCCTGGGAAGTATATGGCCAGGATGAGCAGCTTGAGATCAAGGAGACACCGGATGTAATCCAGCGCATGCTGGATACAGCGTATGACGAGTATACGAGAGTGGGCGGGAAACGCCTCAAGCGCGCCAACACGTACACGCGCTGGTACGGCGTCGGAGGAGTTGCCTGGTGCAGCATATTCATCGCATGGTGCTCGGCGAAGCAGGATATTACATTGTACCTCCTTAAGGATATCTCCCCAAAACCTGATGAGGAGATCTTCAATTTCAAGGTGCGATTTATACCGCCGCTGTTCAATGCGTTTGAGAGTGTCGGGCGTATCAGCGCGGTGCCCCGTCCGGGATATACGGTCATATACGCCACCAGAGCGGGCTTGTGGGAAATGCATGTGGGGATCGTGTACAGTGCCCAACTGCAGGCGGACGGGCGTTACCTGATCGAGACCATCGAGGGGAACCAGGGAAACACCATCCGTCATTACCTCTTCCTGTATGATCCGCATGCGCCTTTCCAGCAGGGCAACATGAGCTTTTTGGAAAGCTTACCGGAGGGCGCGGACGAACAGCTGATCATCACACCCCGCAACACCTCCTGGTGCGTAAAGGGCTTCGGTGCGACATGGAAATAAATAAGGTTCACTATTTAAGTTGATGCCTGCATCAAGGGTAACCAGCATATCCCTAACAGCACATAACTTGTCTACTATGGGCGCAATCAAGCCGAAATGTCAAATTTGGAGCATAAGGTACAAAATCGCGCCCTTTTTTTTGTGTTGTCATAATGGTATATATAAGTCAAGTAAGACGCGGCGAGTGTCGCGCCAATGACCTGGGCCTTGTCATACCTGCTTGTACTGTTGATGCCTCTGCTGCTGGGGAGTATCGTATACGTAAAGTCGGTATATACCATAAACGAAGAGATAACCAATGTTAACAACATGGCGTTAGGCCAGATAAAATCAGTGCTTGATGCCAACTTTGCGGAGTTGAACAGGATCGTTGGCAGCATATCGCTCAACCAAGACGTGCGCACTCTGATGTCGCTGGAAAAACCGCTTGCGCCCAAGAACATGATCACCGTGGTCAACGTACAGCGGGATTTGGCCAGATACCTGATGACGGATGCGATGATCGACGAAATCTATGTATACGTCAACAACAATGATTACATCATCACCAGCTCCTACAAGTACAACAGCGACATGATCCCCAGCATCTGCGAGGGTCTGTGGGGCATGACGTACGATGAATTCTTCACGCTGTCACACACAAAGCAACTGAAGGAGCTCCGCCTTCCATACAACAGCGCCAAGGTGGCTGGCCAATCTGCAAGTGTGCTGTATATCAGCTCGCTCTTCCTGAACAACTACAACATGCCCACAGGCACACTGATCATCAAGTTGAACACGGAAAGGTTTATGCAGCTGTTGCACAATATGGAGCTCACTAATCATGGCGAAGTACTGCTGGTAAACGCACGGGACGAGTACTACAGGACCGATGCGCCAAAGGCGCTGTCGCTGCTGCTGCGCTACGAGGCCATACGGGCGATGGACAGCACGTTTCATGAGCAGATCGACGGCGAAAGTACCACGGTTGCCCATGTATCCTCCAAAAATGTTGGTCTGGAGTATATCTCTCTGGTATCCACCGAAGTGTTTCTGCAAAAGGTGCTTGCAATACGCAATACCATGCACACCTACCTTGCGGGCAGCCTGTTGATTGGCGTGGTAGTCTCCTATTTTCTGGCAAGACGCAATTACTCCCCACTGCAGAAGTTGAAACGCATGATTGGAAACAAGCTCAACGGTGCAGGCACAAGTACGGTTTTAGGAGACGAATACGCGTTTTTGGAGAACTCGCTGCGTACACTGCTGGACGAGGAGGGACGCGCCAAGGACGTGCTTGAAAAGCAGGCGGACACGCAGCGCAACAACTCTCTGGTTCGCCTACTTAAGGGCACAACAGAGAAAGAGGAGTGTCTTCTGACATCGCTCCGTTCCAATAAAATCGCCTTTGGCGGAGAGCTGTTTCTAGTGGCGGCCGCACAAATTGAAAAAATCAATGAGGATATATTTAAGAACTACAAGGATAACGAGGATACCTACAGCCTGATTTGCTCCATTGTAAAGAGCACGGGCGAGGAACTTTTGGGCGAACGTTATGACGTGCACGTGGCAGAGGTAGACGGAATGATGGCATTTATCGCCAACACAAGCGACGAATTCGCGGTGGAGTTCCGAAACGATTGCGTCAAGATTTTCGAAAAAGTAGTCACCTACATACGCGAATCCTTCGGGATAACACTTGCCGTTTGCCTGAGCAATGTGAAGAATGGTCTGCAGGGGTTAGCGGATGCCTATTCCGAAACGCTGCTTGCACATGAATATCGGTCATTCATAGGCGACAAAGCGTTGCTCTTGTGCTTTGATGACATCAACAAGCCGCAGTCAGACTCTCGCTGCGATGTGCTGAGGCTATCCAAACAAAGGATGCTCGCCAACTGCATTGAGGCAAAGGATTACGACGGCGCACGCAGAATTGTGGACGAGCTCATGACAGACAGCTGTCAGAACGTTTTGTCCATACAGCTGATCAAGATGCGTATAATTGGACTTGTGAACATCGCGCTCAGCGCGGTCGGGGACGCGTTCAACCAAAGCAGCGTCAACTTTGAGGTGGATGACGCCTCGGTAAACAGACTGCTAAAGGCGAAATCCGTGGAGGAACTTCGGGAACAGGTTCATACTATCTTTGACACCCTGGTCGAACGGTTCGAAGACCCCGAGAGAAGACTGGCTCCCGACTGCATTGTGGCAGCAGACGAGTATGTACGCACCCATTACTATGAACCCGACCTCAGCGTGGCGGGAATTGCGGGTAAACTTGGGATCAGTGTTTCCTATCTCTCACGCACCTATAAGCGCTGCCGCGGTGTAGGTTTGCTGGATTGCATCCATATGATGCGGGTGGAGCGGGCCAAAGAGCTGTTGCACGGATCGAATATCGGGGACGTAGCCGAGCAGGTGGGCTATTATGACAGCAAAGCGCTCATCCGCGTGTTCCGACGCTATGAAGGCACAACTCCCGCCAAGATGCGGGATGCAGAACAGTAAGCAGGGATATTCAGCGCAGATCGTCCTCATCCGCGCCGTAAACCGGCAGGTTGCCGCCCTTCTTCACCCTCAGGGTTACGGTGTGGTAGTAATTGCTGCTCAATACGTTGAACAGGCCCGTTTTGGTAAACTCGGTAACATCGCCGAACATAACTTCCTCGCCGTACCAGATGGGACCGCTGGCCATCACAAAGTAGTAGTCTCCCTTGGGTACCCGCAGACTGCAGGTGGAACCCGGCCTCACAAAGCCCGCCACCACCAGCGCGTCGCTATCATAGTCGCGCAGCTGTACATAATAGGCGTCGGAATCCCTGGGGGCTTTGACGTTCACCTTGGTACCGCGCTGGGAACCGCTGAGCCAGCCTGCCTTGGGATACTCCCGGGCGGCCACGTCGGGCAGGTCCCGTGTATCCTCCTGCAATTCCTCCAGCGTTCCGCTGTAGTCATAAGCGGCCAGCATCTCCTCATAATCGCTGCCGTAGAAGGAATCTTCATCCACGTTCAGGGTAACGGTAAAAACCTCTTTGCCCTTCTTTTTCATGGCAAAGGCGTTGTTTGCCAGTGCCCGCAGCAATTCCTGGTCTACCCGGTCGCCGTCCCATCGCCGCTCGTAGGACAGAAACGCCAGCGCGTGCAGGGCGTCAGCCTTGGCTTTTTCCAGCAGCTGGTTCATATTCACACCGGTGCTTTTCAGGATCAGGGCAAATGGGCCTCCCTTTACGTCCAGGGAGTGTTTGATCTGTCCGTAGAAAAAGGGTACCCATTGCTTCCCGCTCAGGCTGGATAGCGTACTGGAGCGTTCGTTAACCCAGGCCAGATACTCAGGGGAGGGTGTGAGCAGATCCTCCGCCTTTTTAACTCCTTTTCCAAAGCCGGTAAAAAACAGCTCATCGGTAATGGCGCTTAGCACCCGGGTATCCTTGAATGCTTTCATGGAAGCAGCGGCGGCCTTCTTGACGGCACTTTGCAGCGCCTTAACGCTCTTTGCCGAAAACTCTCCCCCGGCCAGGATCAGGGAGACTTCAGGCCGTAGGTCCGGGTGTTTTCCAGCATCCGGGCCAGATAGTACTGCCTGTTTTCCTCCTGGTACTTGCCCAGCTCCTTCAAACCAGGGTCAAAACTCCTCAGCCGGAAGGTGTAAACGCCTTCCTTCTCGGGGTCCGGCCGTACCTCCTGAAAGCCTGCACGGTAAATGGCCAACTGCCATTCATCGGTAATGCCCTTGGTGCATTGGGTCAGCACATCTACAATTTTCCGTTCCATCGATCCCTCTTCCGGCTCAGGGGTGGGTTCCTGGGTAGGTTCTGCAGTGGGCTCTGCTGAGGGTTCCTCCGTGGCAGCGGCTGTTGCCTGCGGTTCCTCCGCTATATCCGCGCCTGCCACGCCAACTTCAGACAGGGAGATTTTCACTTTGCCTTCATCGCTCTGGATGGTAAAAATGCAATCCGCCAGAAGCACGTCGTCGGACAAGCCAAAGAAAAGCTCGTACGGATTGCCGATATTGTCGCTGTTGCTGTAGGCTATCACCTGATTGCCGCCGGGCTCAATCAACCGGGCGCCGCTATAGAGCTTTTGATTGGCTTCCTCCGCCTCCTTACCCGGCCCGGGATAGGTAAAGGAAACAAGATGCCCTTCCTGGCTATCCAGGAAGTTCTCCGGCATGAAAGTGGGTTCGTCCTCCAGGGCTGATATGGTATACCGCATGTCCCCCACCATAAAGGACATGCCCGTATTTTCGGCAACTTCCTCCACCTCTGCGTCATGGGGAGCCTGATCCAGGGAAACAACGACGCGCTCACCCTCCACTCCGGTGGGGATCAGCAGTTTTGCGCCGGTCACCGCATCCGCAGCTTTTTCTTTCATAGAGTACAGCAGTTCAAAGCCGTCCTGCTGCGGCCTGGTGCTGAAGGATCCCTTTTCGGCATCAAAATTTACACCCCGAACCCGCTGGGAGTATGGCGAATACTCATCCCCGTACGCGTCTCGGAAGGTGATTTCTTTGCTGTGGGAAAGAATATCCTCGATGGAGATCGTCCCATAGGTGGAGATCAGTTTGACCATCACTACGGCTCCGTCATCCGGCGCATCCGGGTCGTCCACAAATTTAGCGTCGGTGGAGACCAGCGCCACATCCAGCGTATAGCTGAGCCAGGGGAAGATTGTACCGGCCTCTGCCATCGCCCCCAGGGTCAGGGAGAGCACCAGCAGGAAAGTGAGAAACCACGCCGGACGTTTTTGGTTGTGGAGCGTTGCTTTCATGGCAGATACCCCTTTCGTTATATGCACATATCATTGTTCCCTTTTCCGACACTTGTTCCATTACTCCGCCAGATACTCCCATGTGAACAGAAAAGTGTCCACACCATTCTCATCGCCGAAATCCTTAATGCCTATCAATAAGATCGCATCCCCGTCCGTAATCGCGTCGACATATCGCATACCGCCGCTGTGATGTGATATCTTGATCGATTTTGATGGGCCTGGGTTTTTGGAATAGCTTTTGGCAAGGGCGATATCGCCGGGATAGATCGCCGCGTCGCCCGCGCTGCCCTGATAGCCAGCAAGCACAAAGCGTTCTTCGTCCCGCACCGGAATCGCAGTCACCGACGTGAACAGGTTTTCATTCAGCGTTCCCTGCCAGAGGGTCTCGGCTGATAAAGGATCGAAATACATGACACACGTTAAGCCGTCGTCCAACATCTGCTCGGGAGGCAGTTGGATCACGCCTCCTACGGCTGTGTTGCTTGCATATAATGCACCGGCTGCAAGATCCGCCTTCTCAAGCGAAAAGCGCCTTTGAGTGGCCAGAGTGGAACTGCCCTTATCCGTCAATAAATAAAGTATCGCCTGCGTATATGGATGCTCACCGTACCTTGCTGTAAAGAATACATATGTAAGTTGGTCAACGCTGTACAGGCCCGATATTTCCGTCGGGAATGTCTCCTCGTCCGACCAGTGGTGGGTCTTGTTATCGTCATCGTCGATATAGGAAATGTAGAGAAAGGGCTTTTCGTCCGCGCTGTTTTGGGTGGTGCCGCCGGCAATCAGGTATTCGCCGTTAACGCACAGCTGCTGGTACCGCGCTGTTTCGCTGGATTTGCGGCGTACAGGCGTGCCATCGTTGGCGTTCATGAAGTAGATGCTGCTTAAGCGCTCCTCATTAGACGAATTGCCAAGAAGCGCTACTTCGCCATTGGGCATTACCGCCGCGCTGATAAACGCCGTTTGAACATCGCTGCCGATATTGGTGGAATGCCACATGATGTCATGATTTGGCGCAAGCCGCATCGCCCATGCCGTCTGATAGGCATCTTCCTCGTCCGCGCTTGCAAAAGAGCCATCGCCGGCCACGGTGGTGGAGCCGTACACAAGCAGCCCCCCCTCGGGCATTGCGATCATTCCGCGGGCAATATTATCGCCCTTGAGAATATAATCCCTGCGTTCCAGCTCTGCCAAGCCTGCAAAGCACGCTGCACATATCGCCAGCGCTAGAAGAATCATCAACATCCTTTTCATGGTTTCACATCTCCGTTCTTCCCCACGTTCGTCCTGCACTTTGCTGCCCCCGCGGCTTTAATCCTTCGCCTCCACCTTGTATCTTCTCGTCTACGCCATTCCATAGGTTGTGTTGGTATGATCCGGCAATGATAAGATCGCATATCATACACTGATTATTGCTGTGGTTGTCTCTTGGCGTTCAGCAGTACTTACGTTCCATTTGCGTCCAATGACAGCTTTGCTGTAGTGTCATTTCCCTTCTCATGTAGATTTATCCCTATCATTCCTGTATATCGATTCAACTACTCTATATCATTCAACCTGCATCTGTTTCTTTGCTTTTCCTGTGAACTAATCAATGATACCCAGCCTGAGACCAAGGAACAGCGGTTTACAGATGATGTAACGGCATGGCTCCTCTGTGATGGTTATAGTTTAGCAATATTCTTCCAGGAATTGGTATGCTGCCAGCATACTTTTACATTCTATTTTGAACCATGAAAACGGCAAGGGAGGCTTTTGCAACCATAAAAACGGCAAGCCCATCTGTCCGGTAACATTTTCCGGTTCTCCTTCAGATTGAGCGGCAACGCAACCCTTTCAAAGGCTTTGCTTTAATGGACAGCATCACTTGATTGACAAATCAATGTAGGATAAGACGATAATCAACGCAAGAACCTCAAATAAGGTACTTCCACAGGCAGAGGATGTACCAATTTATGCTTTCTTACAATTGATGATTTATTGGTACAGGTAGCGTATACAACGCAAGGGAGGAAATGGGTACCCATGCAGGCGCATGGTATTTCCGCATCAGCCACTGGGCATATGCCAGCACGCAGACCAGCACTGCGACCTGGCTAAGCATCAGTATAAAAATTAGGCAGGTTTAAACTGTCGCTGCTTTGCTCCAACGTGTAGGCCAGCCCGTATACCAGCGTGTCCAACACGGGACAATCGTTGGTGCGCGGAGTAAGACCAATGTATTGGCGAATGGGCATGACTTCATCCAGGTTGATGATCCCCTTATTCTTCACAATTACCTGACCAATCCACGCCAGGGTAAGAACGGCCAGCGAATACCAGAAGGGGTGGCGAGCCCACAGGGGGATGGTGGCGGAACTGCCCGCACGGTGTAAAGGCTCGTTAAGCCCGCAAATCGCACACAGGGAGAGAGGGAACATTCCACCCAAATCCACCGCATCCGGTTTAAAATTGGTATGAACCGGCATATCCAGTACGGGGGCCAGGGTCATGAACGGGGAAAAAATGTAGGGTTGCATGATAGCCTGCGCCCCAAGGATATTGTAAGAATTTCACAATCACATGCATTGTAGCAAGGGTTCAAATGCCTGTCAATTTAGTCTCCCATGGGTGAGGTTAGCAGATTATGCAGGACCATAATTTATTACTGCACTCTTAACACAATCTGTCAGCGCATTTGCCAATTTTGCCAAATTTGGTCTGATTAAGTAAAGTCTTGACTGTTTTGGGTTCCCATGATATTGTAAAAACTGGAAAAATGTACTTGGTGCTGATTGAATGCCAGGCTGATAATGCAAAGGCACAAAGGGTTATGGAAAATCACGACGGGTGGCAATGCATACTGGTACCGGCATTCGCGACAAGGGGTGAATGATGACCATGCCGTCTGAAGATACCTTGATTCTCAATACCCAGGAAGAAAAGCTGCGCTTCCGGGAGAAATACACTCAAACAGTCCATTCCTATGCCTTAGAGGCTACAGGCTCAGAAAAGTTGTCTCAAATACTGACAGAACGGGTATTCATGGATGTGGAGAGGCGTCATGCAAATGTCCCCCTTCCTGCCCGGTGCGAGATGTATCTTGCAGCTACCGTATACCGGCTGTTTGCAAAGGGCGACATCACTGAACCGGCTCCTATGGAGATGGCGAAGGAAACGGCTGCGATGGCATCGTCTCCGGCCTTGATTCCCAAGGCTGAGCCTCCTGTGCAAAGGCCTGAGCCTCCAATCCAAATGCCTGAGGCCCCTGTTCAAAGGACTCAGCCGGAGTCGGTTGGCAGCGTAAGTGCTCCCAAGGAAGAACCACTCGTCGCTTCACAGAAATGGGCACCCCAATACCTGCCAAATGAGGAGCAAAGCGAGCACATCACGCGTCCCACCCCTATGGTAGCGGTGGAAACACCTACTTCCATTCATCAGGCACAATTACCTGATCAGCCACACATAGCAGTAACAGAGCCGGACCAATGCCAAGTGGATGTGGTCTATGATGAAAGTAGCACAGTTTTCTGGACTCCCGATTGCGATGTGCCTGTCACCCGGCATGAGGTCCCTCCTCCTGCAAGAATGATGCAAACGTTTGAGATGAATCCTCCCAAACGATCCACCTTTCTGAGCGTTCTCAACGGATTGCTGCTCTTTCTCAGCCTTGCAGCTATTGCCTTTCTGCTCATGGAGCTGAACATATTGCCGTCACTGTTCACCTAAGGAGGAAATAGTCAAATGGTTATAGCGAGAAGTGATACCGGTTATCCCTCGTTGACGCGCAAATGGAAAAAATACTATCGAGTGGAAGAAGTGGACTGGCATCTATATCAGTTGACCGAAGAAAACGAAAAGGGCCGCAAAAAGTATGAAGCGCTCAGTTCTATGTACGACGCGCTTTTACAGGAAGAAGACACATGGCACAAGAGGATCTCCGAGTTGGAGGAGCAAGTTGCAGACCAGACCAATGTGATTTCAGATAAAAACATGGAGATAGAAGAACTGAAGAATCAGCTTGCGAAAAGCCGCAGCGAAGCCTCCCTCCAGGCAGAGGAACTGAAGAATCAGCTTGCGAAAAGCCGCAGCGAAGCATCCCTCCAGAGCGAGGATCTGGCGCAACAGGCATTGGAAATAGAAATGTTGCAGGTGCGGGTTGAAAAGCTGAATGAAATGGTTGCGAAACTGAAAGCGCAAAACCCCGACGATTTGCTGCTCGAAGCGGAAAACAAGGCGCAACAGATTGTTTCCAAGGCAATCGCGGACAGCGAAAAAATGTTGCAGCAGGTGAACGAACAACGGACCCGCGTGGTTGCGGCCAGCCGCGTTGCCTACTACAATGCTTTGCAATTTAAGCAGGAGCTGGCAGAGCGCTTTGGGCAGATGGAACAGGACTTGGACTCCGCCATCGACCTGCTGCGCACCATGGAGAATTCAAAATTATCCATGCTTCAGGTGTCGGATTCACCTTTGATTGTGGAAGAACGGGCTACATGATTGCAGCAAGGGCAGAAAGGAACGCTTATGCGCCAAGTTGTAAGGGCTACAGCATTTCTCATACTGTGCGCGGTGTTGCTCACCTTGGACGGGTGCTCTCTCGCGCCGTCGGCGGACAACACCGAAGCCACCCAAACAGTCAGGCTGATTGCTACGCCGGCGCCCACATTAACCAATGATCCGGCGGAACTCTATACAGGCATTCTGACAGAACAGCGCGTAGTAAGCCTCGTACTGGAGGGGTATACGGAAGATGTGTCCATGCTGGCTGTACTGGATGTGCTGAAAAAGTGGAAGATCCCCTGTGTTTTCTTCATCAGCGCCGTAGCGGCCAATGAGCATCCGGATGTGGTGCGTTCCATTGCCACCGCGGGAATCAGGATCGGCAATTATGGAATCAATGGTGCAAAAAACATACAGGAACTGAACCTTGAAGATATGATTCACCAATTCCGGCGCAGCCAGGAACTGATGAAAGAAACCACAGGCAAATTACCGGAGCTGTTTCGGTGTAACGGCTCCGTGTATACCAAAGAGGTTCTGCAGGCGGCATCCTACGCGAGTCTCAGGGCAGGTGTAGCGCCCAGCGTGTTCCTTAATCATAGCAGCTTTTCGGCGAGGGAAAGCGCGCGCCAGTTCGTGCAAAAGCTTACGCGGGGATCCATCATCACTATCAAGCTTGGACAAGTATTGGACGGTTTGGAGTATGACGGTGCCAAAATCAGCATGGAAGGCCTGGCGATCGATCCTTCCCCATTCCTGTCCGACGACATGGAAGATCTCATCAGGCTCAGGTATGCAAATATTGTTCCGGTGATCACATGGCTGTTGGAAGAGCTGCAATCAGAGGGGTATAAAATCGTCAGGCCTGAAGATCTGAGTTCTTACCGCATAACCATGTTTGATACCCCCTTGGAACTGGATGAGGATACGCTCGCAATGCTGGATCCAAATTCTTATCCTTATCCCGCAACCGGTGTGCCGCTGGGAGAGCAGGAACATAAGACCCTGCCTCAGAGCACTTTTGAATCCGTTGTTCTGGTGGGTGATTCCGTCACCGCGGGGGTTGGTGACTATGTGGCATGGCGCAGGCAAAACGAACCCGAATTCTTTGGAGGCGTTCAGTTTCTCACAAGCCCGAACTTTGGCATTGTATCCGCACTGGCGAAGGTGACCACAGATTCCAGACACCCGTTGGTGGATGGCGTCAAATTGCCCGTAGAGAACGCACTAAAGCAGATGAATGCGAAAACTGTTCTGCTCATGCCGGGGCTGGCAGATGTGCGCCAGTATTCCACGGATAAGCTTATCGATAACCTGAAGCTGTTGATCTACCTTATTCGCAAGGAGAATCCGGGCATTCGCGTTTGCCTCCAGTCTATTCCTCCCGGCGTGTCCAAGCGGTATGGCGAACCCTCCAACCTGCGGATTTTCCAGTACAATATGGCCGTATACAAATTCTGCCTTCAGTATGGGATTCCCTATATCGACATCGCTCATGCCCTTGGGGATGGAAGTGGAAACCTACCGGAGGAACTATGCGTCGATCCGGAAACCGGTGGCATTCATCTTAACGACGAGGGTTGCAACCGGTGGCTAACGTATCTGCAACAACACATGACCTTCTAACCGACCAATAAAGGAAGGGGTATCTCGTTGGGAAAGAACAAGCGGACCAACATCGACCAGATCCTAATGCCGCAACCGGACCGGCGGCTTCTTCCGCATGTTCCCGACCCGGAAGGAATCCGCAGCACGCTGGACCGCAGATCCGATCATCCAGATGACAACCGCAAGCCCCAGCATGCCCGGTTTGCCGGCAACCGCTACCAGGTTTATATTCCCGTTCAGATCACTTTGTACGCGAACAGAAGGATTACTATCCATGCGATTGCTCAGGATATCTCACAAACGGGCATGCTGATTCGCCTGCCGGCGGGGGTTTCATTGCCGCCGCTTCCGCCCAACGCAACTTGCACGCTTCGCTTTGAGCTGCAGCCCGGCGATTTGCAGGAGGGTACTGAAAACAAATATCGTGTGACAGCGAGGGTCGTCCGGCTGGATCTGGCCCAAAACAAAGTAGCAGTCCAGTTTCATGAACCACTGTATTCCTATCGCCGCAGGAGAAAGGATGGCCTTCTGGCCTCGCTGGCGATTATGTTCCTGTTCCTGGTAACGCTTGTCATCTTGCTGATGCGGGTGGAAAGCGTGATGTACTATAGCCAGAACAAGGTGCTATACACCTACTCCATTGTAACGGCCGGGTTTTTATTATCGCGCTACCTGTTTGGCGCGATGTATCGCCCCTATCCGGTGGATCCGGATTACACCCCGTCCATTACCATCGTCATACCGTGCTTTAATGAAGAAACCTGGATCTCAAGAACGATCCTAAGCTGTATCGACCAGGACTATCCATTGGACAAACTGGAAATCATCATCGTGGACGACGGCTCCACCGACAAATCGGTGGAAGCCATCCAGGAAACAGTGAAACAGCTGTGGCAGGAGAGCGAGCGTTTTAAAACAAGGGAACGGATACGCGTTTTTTTCCAAAAGAAAAACCAGGGCAAACGCGAAGCCATGGCCCTGGGTATCCACAATGCCAGAACCGAACTGATCGCTTTTGTGGACTCCGATAGTTTTTTGGAGCCTGATGCCATCCGGCATCTTGTTCAGCCGATGATTGACCCCAAAATGGCGGGGGTGTCCGGACGAACAGATGTGGTGAACACCTATACCAACCGGCTGACCAAGATGCAAAGCGTACGCTACTATATTTCGTTCCGGATTATCAAGGCGGCCGAAGCCTATTTCAACTCGGTGATGTGCCTGTCCGGCCCGCTTTCCTGTTACCGGCTGTCAGTGGTACGTAAAGTGGTGGACGAGTGGCTGCACCAGACTTTTTTGGGGCGCAAGGCAACCTTTGGAGATGACCGGAGTCTGACAAACTTCGTGGTAAAAAACAACCGTACCTATTATCAGGATACGGCGATCTGTTCCACGCTTGTTCCCAATAAGCATAAGGTTTTCCTGAAGCAGCAAATGCGCTGGAAACGTTCCTGGCTGCGGGAAAGCCTCAAGGCCGGGGAATTTATGTGGCGCAAGGAGCCCATCATGTCGTTATCCTTCTACATGGGCCTTTTGATTCCCCTGGTTGCGCCGCTGATCATGGTGTACAATCTCATTTATGTTCCCATCGCATATCACATCTATCCAACCACCTTTTTACTGGGCATCTTGATGATGTCGCTGCTGATGAGCTTTACGCAGCTGTTGCTGAAAAAGAGCACCCTATGGTTCTACGGTATCTGGTTCTGTCTGTATTACGAGGCTGTATTGCTTTGGCAAATGCCTTACGCATGGATTACCTTCTGGGTGTCCGACTGGGGAACGCGCGGCTCCAAACGAAAGCGTGGCCGCAAGCAGGAGGCTGCAGAGTCCACTGCGATGCCCGTGAAGGAATCATTCTCCTCCTGATAAAAGACTGACAGGATTTTAGTTGGAAGGAGTGGCATATCCCTATGCAAAACCAGCCTGAAACCGCCAAAGCATCAGACAAAACGCTGGCCCGCCTTCGCCGTTTTAACCGCGTCAAGGTTGTCCGCACCGCATTACAGGTAGCCTTGTTAGTCGGTGCTGTGGTCTTTGGTGTTATTTCGCTGATCAATAACCGGGTGAACCAAAGCACAGCAGAAGACCATTCGGTGAGAGCTGAGATTCCCACCGATCAGGAACCGAGCTTTATCGCCCTGTCCTATCCCGGGTTGACCAAATCCGAAAGCCTGACCAGCAAGATTGTCAATGACAAGGTGTTTGCCAAGCAGATGGCCGTTCTGAAGCAAATGGGCTATGTTACGATATCCCAGCAGGATATTCTCAACTATTACCTCAACTACGGAAGCCTGCCTGAGAAAGCCCTGTTTCTGATTTTTGAGGATGGCATCCGCAACACCGTCGCTCTTGCACAGGATGTACTGAAAGAAAATAATTACCAAGCCACCGTATGTACCTATGTTAATAACATGGGAGAAGTCAACAGCAAGTTCATCACCTCCCCCATTCTAAAGTCTCTCAAAGGCAGCGGCACATGGGAGATCGGCACGAATGGTTACCGGCTGTCCTACATCAATGTATACGATCGCTACGGCAATTACTTCGGCCACTTAAACGGCCAGGAATTTGTTAAGGTCTACGAATATCTGTGGCGGGACTACAATCACTACCTCATGGATTTTAAGCGGGATGAGGATCGCTTGCGTGAGGAAAGTGACAAGGAACTGATCCAGCGCATCAAACGGGATTATACATTAATGGAAGAAACCTTCCTCAAGGACCTGGGCGCCGTGCCCGGGCTGTATATCCTGATGCACTCCAACACCGGCGCTTTCGGAACGGACCCTATTGCCAGCAACACCAACCGCGATAGCCTGACAAGCATTTTTGCCATGAACTTCAATCGCCAGGGCACGTGCCTGAACACCCTCGATTCCTCCATTTATGACCTGTCGAGGCTGCAGGTGCAAAGTTATTTCTCCACCAATCATCTGCTGATGCGAATTCAGGACGACATTGGGGAGGAAATGGCCTTCATCACCGGGGATGATCAGGAAGCGGGGAACTGGTATGTGGATAAAGGCGTGGCGGAGTTTACCGGCAACAAGATCATCCTGACCACGCCGCCCCGGGGAGAAGCCCTGATGACGCTTAAAAACAAGCTCTTTACCGATTTCGATTTGACGATAACGCTTGAGGGTAATGTGGTGGGTTGTCAAAGCGTCTATTTGCGTACAGACCGCCGTTTGGAAAGCGGGATTCAAGTCGCCCTGGAAAACAATGAACTGGTCATCCGGGATTTGAGTGATACAGATAAGGAACTCTTTCGCAAAGACTTGTTTGAACTGGATGGCGGCCCGTTTATTTCCCAGCAGGAAGATGAACGAAACGGTTTGATCACGCTGCAAAAGGCAATCATCGAGTTTGACGAGGATCCCCGTCGGGTGGAAGAAGCCAAAGTGAAGCTTATGGAACTTGAGCAAACGCCCGTTTTACCGCTGGATCAGGGGGGTACGCCCTACTACCCGGTGCTGGACATATCCGACCGGGCAAGCCGCAAACTTCGCATCCGGTTGGTAGGATCCCGCATGAGTGTGTGGGTGGACGACAAGGCGGCTGTGGAACAGCTTTCGGTTTCCTCTCCGCAAGTCGGTTCCATAGCCTTCGGATCAAAAGTATACATGGATGATGAGTACAGCCAGCGTTTTTTGTATGATGATGTATACGATGCCGTGTTTATAAGCCCTGTTGTCCGAAATGCGGAGAATCAAGATAAGATTGAATATGCCTATGAACTCACGCAGCGGCAGACTTTCAACTCGACAATTACACGCTGGGTCAACACGGTCGTAGATTTCTTTTTGAATAATTTCTAGGGGATGTTTTTCGTGAGCAAGGTTTTTTGTATTCTGATATGCCTGCTAATGCTTTCATTTTCTGCGACGAGTACGGCCTTTGCCGCCAGCTTTACCTATGGCGCATGGCTGCCTTACTGGGACATCGCGACCTCACTGGATGAAACGGAAGCATTGCACAGCGGGCTGAATACATTGATAGCCTTTGCCTGCCTGTTTGATAACAACGACCGTTTACTTATGCCGGAAGAGACAGAGGAACTCCTGGTTGCCTTACAGACTTCATATGCTTCAGAGGAAAAAGCGGTGTTTCTTTCTATCGTCAATGATGTGGAAATCTCCGATGGCAAGTATGAGAATAAGTCATCCGCATTGCTGACACGCCTTTTTCAAAGTGAGGAGTCCCAAAGCAGACATCTGGAAGAACTGGCGGCTCTGATCGATACCTATCAACTTAAGGGCCTTGAACTGGATTATGAGAACATCAAAGGAAATACCGACCTGTGGGCGTCCTATGCCCTGTTTATAGAAAAGGTATGGGCCATGTGTCAGCGGGATTCCGTTCGTCTTCGCATCGTCCTTCCCTGGGATGCCCCTAAGTATATTGCACTGCCGGAAGGCCCGGAGTATTCGGTGATGTGTTACAATCTCTATGGTTATCACAGCGGCGCAGGCCCCAAGGCTGATCTGGATTTTTTAAAGGCCACCTGCGAACTGTACCGGCATGTGCCTTCCCCGGTCTCCATGGCTTTTGCGACAGGGGGATTCGACTGGCATGAAGGCAGGATAACAGCTCTGACACAAGAGGAAGCGCAGGAACAGTTGTACATGGCGCAAATTGTTCCCCAGCGGGACATGTTAAGCGGTGCCATGACTGCAACATACCAGGAAGACGGTGTACAACATGAACTGTGGTATGCGGACGCTTTGACTCTTCAAATTTGGCGGGATTTGTGCGCCCAATACGGCTTTGGCTCCTTCGATCTGTTTCGGCTCGGCGGAAATGACAGGTTGGACTGGGAAGCACAGCTTTTTAACGTGGAGCCATAACAAGGGGGTGGCTATATGAACCAGAAGAAACAGCTTGGTACAACGATCATTCTGCTGTTGGTCATCATTGTCTGTACGGGCAGCGTTCTGTATTTACGTTCTCGAAATCAAACCACAGCGGCTCAGTCCCTTTCATCACCCATATCCCAGGAAATCGACACAGCCCTGAGACTGTTTGAAACAAACAGCGTCCGGGAGAAAGCCAGGCTGCAAACAGCCGCTGAAAATCAGAACGGACTGAAGGCCGAGCTTGTTTTTCTCGGGCTTACCGATGAGGATTCAATGAGTCAGCTTTTATCTGCGCTGCAACAGAGCGATATCATCGCATCGTTTTATGTCACGGGGGCGGACGTTACGACCTATCCCCAGAGCCTGCTTCAAATCAGCAACAGCAATCATTTCACAGGCGTAGCTTATGCTGGCAACACGAACAGTTCCAGCGCCACCGTAGGCAAGCGCGCAATAGCTGATATCATCCGTACAAGCACGACCATCCAGTCAATCACAGGAATACGTCCTGTCCAGATGCTGGCGCTTACGCAGCCTGACGATGTGTTTCTGACTGCGGCTTCTGCCAGCTCCATCAAAACGGTTGTTGTTCCTTCCCAAGTGGTGCCATCAGTCAATAATCAAACTTTGCCGCCCGTACAAGAGCTAATGGATGATCTGCCCCATGGTTCCATTCTGTGTATGAAGTTGGGAGGAATTGCGCAAGAAACAGTGGATTACTACTCACAATTCTTTTCTGCACTCAAGAATACGGAATTGCCCCTTCAAGCACAGAAGCTGTCGGAATCCACCATTACCCCTGTCAAAGAGATACAGCGCATCTATACTACGGAACGCGCCGTTTGCTTCACCTTTTCAGGCTTGGGAAATCAGGCGGAACTGAATGGCGTGTTGGATGCATTGCGGAGCGTTGGTGGAACAGGCACTTTCTTTGTAGCACGGAACGATTTATCGGACCGTGCCGAGCAGGTCAACCAGATCCTCAGTGAAGGTCATACCTTGGGCATTGCAGTTCAATCTGCCATGTTTTCCACGGCGGATGCTCTGCTGCAGGAACTGCTCAGTACTCAGGATGAGTTGCGATCAAAATTTGCCTACACTGATGATCTGCCTGTTCGCCCTTCGTATGGCGGATATACTGACTTGCTGCGGCAGGCATGCGGTATGGGCAAGTTCACCCTTCTATCTGCAATGGTGAACGTTGTAAAAGCGGAGGATATGAGAGTAACAGATCCATCTGTCGTATTTCTGGAGCGATTCCCTGTGAGCAACGGATTTTTGCAGCGGGGCGCGATCATCCATTTCCAAATGAATCAATATCAGTATAGCGATACGATGCTGAGCGAACTGGTCAAGAGGGTGGCCAGGGAGCGGAACATGTACGACCTGAAGCCGGCGATGGCGGTTGTAAACAACAAGGAATACACCTATACGTATCCTGTCGCAAAAAGCGCAATGCTCCCGGAAGTCAGAGATGCGATATATCCAGGACAGTTGAAGAATCGGCCTATCGATGCCATTGTTTCGCGCTACATTGGCATTGATTGGATCAACTCCACCTCCTTTTTACCGGGGTTTACCTCGCAGGAGGTAAAAAGGCTTGACAAGAAAGGTACCGTAGCAGCAGATCAGAACGTCATCTTTCTGACCTTTGATGATTGGGGGACCGACGAATCAATCACTCGAATCCTGGATGTGCTGAAAGCCCACAGCGCAAAGGCGACCTTCTTTATTCGAACGGAAAATATGGTCTACAATCCCAATTTGCTTCGGGCCATTGCCATGGAAGGCCATGCCATAGGCAGCCATACCCGCAAACATCTGCCTTTGGCCATCGATACGGGCTCAGGCCGTAAATTCTCCGAGTTATCAACCACACAATTGGAGGAACTGGAGAAGGATCTGGTAGCAAGCTATGAGGACTTGCAGTCCGTGATCGGCGATATCAAGATTGACGGCAGACCTGCTTTGACCAAATTATTCAGGCCTCCCACACTTGCAGTAAGCAAGAGCGGGTTGGCAAAGGTTTTTGACTGCGGCTTCACCTATTCCGTTTCCGGAAGCTATACCACCCAGGATTATAAAGCAAAAAGCGCCTCCAGTCTTGCGGACGCATTGAAACGCTATACCAAAAACGGCGCGATACTGATCATGCATATGTCGGACACAAGCATCTACACGGCCGACGGTTTGGATATGTATCTAAGAGAAATGGAGATGCGCCTTGATGATAACGCTTACCGGTTTCTAAGCCTAAGCGAAGCGCTGAAGTGATGAAATCGAACTTAGCACAGCAAAGCGAAGAACTGGACCTTGTTAAAGGCCCAGTTCTTTTCCTTTTGTTTCCCGAGCAGAACGGCTGGTGGCTCTTCTCTTGGGGGGTTCTTTCCCGGTGTCTGGACTCACACCTTCATCAAACGAATTATGGAAGCTGGTTGGTTCCGGATCAAAGGAATCACTGACACGGTCGTCGGTATGAAGGGTTTCTTCCTCTCCTCCCTGATCCTCTTTGCTGTAATCCCCATAACCTTCCTGATACAGATCGTTGTATTCTTCTGCATATCCACGGCCGGAGCCATTATGTTGGGGACTGTCTGCATACCCATCCTGGTCCTGGTCATCACCCTCCTGACTGTAGGGGTAACTGTCTCCAGCGCCGTATGCATCCTCGTATGATTCCTCGTACAAAACGCCCTCTTGTTCTTTTTTATCAAAGACATCATGGCCGCCGTAAAGGTCATCGTCGTAGATGGTGGGGGGTGTCTGGCGCTTCATTTCGGGGATGGCCTTGCGATCGTAAGCGTCCCGGACATACTTCATATGAGGCAGTTCCACGTCATCCAGAGGAACCTTGGTTTTCTCATGATCCAAGCCGCCAGCCCTCTTCACAGGGGCCTTTGATGCAGTCTGTTTGTCTGGGGAAAGTTTTTCCTTGCCGATATTGACCGCTGCATCCTGTTCCTCCGACTCCGCGGGGGTGACATAGTCCCTGCGCTTGGCCCTTTCCAGATGATCGTAAGCAGCCTCAGATGCCTTCTTCTGCTCCGCTCTTCGCTTGGTGGCGATGACCAGCACTACCATACACGCGATGAGCAACAGGCCACAGATGATGAGAACGGGAAACAGAACACTTCGGATGATTTTGGGAATCGTCCCGATGCTCTGGTCGCGGATGGGAGGCATGGTCATGGGAATAAAAACAGGTTCCGCTGTGGGATCCGGTACGGGAGTTGGTGTCTCGGGTGCGGGGGTGGGCACAGAAAAGGCAATTTGCATTTCATTGCTTTTGAAAGTGAGGGAATTATCCAGTGCATCCTTGGCGGATGCGGTGAACTGATATTTGCCCGGCATGGATAGAGCAGCATCTCTGGTCAAACTCCGGGTCTGCCCTGCAGCGATGGAGGAGAATGTATAGATCTTGGTGTCTCCATGAAGAATATCCACATTCTTTGCATCCATCTGGCTGTCATTGGTGATGACAACAGAGAAGCGCACACGACCGGGCTGCTCGTAGACTTCAGTACGGTCGGGATTTGCCACCACGGTCAGATGCAGGCTTTGGTTGGGTTCCACGGCGGTTAACGTGAGGCTGTCGGTCGCCAGGGATACTTCCGTACCCGTATTGTCTATGGCGGTGATTGTAAACTGATAGTCCGTCGTTTTGGTAAGGGTGATTTCCTTTTCCAGCTTTAGGGTTCCATTCTTTGCAAGGGACTGGTTGGAGAACACCTCGCCCAACGTGGGATCCGTCACGCGAAGATCGCTGTAATCTACATTTCCCTTGTTGGTGAGCTCCAGGGTGAGGGTGACCTTGCCATTGGTGGTAACACCTTTTGCACTGGAGGTTAACTTGGCGGTCATCGCCGGGTCACCATAAACGATGGTGGCCGCCTCCACCTTTACTGTTTCCTTCCCGGAAGACCCGGCAATCTGGTAGGCAATCACAGCCTCGCTGATCAAATTCTTTTTGCCCATAGTGACGGGAAACTTCACCTGCGCGGTTTCCCCTGCTTTAAGCTCAGCAATCTTCTGAGCGGTTTTGTTGATATTGCTGTGCTCCTGAACCGTCACGTTCTGCAACGATACGGTGCCCGTATTGATGATGTCGTACTTGACTGTAACGGTTTGGCCTTCCCGGGCTGTGCCGGGGCTGATGGTCCGCTTTACGTCAATGCCCGCATCCGCCGCCTGGTATGCAATTTTTCCCCGGATGGGCTGGCTTTGGGAATAGCTGCTGCCGTTGTCATGATACAGCGTGTACTTGACAAAAAAGACCACAGAGCCGTTTTCCAGCGTACGCTGGTTTACATCCCAGTTGCCTGTCCACGTTTTGGTTTCCCCTGCTTTCAGCAAGGCTGCGCCGTTATCTCCGAAGTCCTTGACCAACTGATTGATGGGATTGTAAAGAATGACAGGATCCCTCATATCCGTATCGCCGGAATTGGATATGCTGATGGTAATACTTACAGGACCCGGACCTGTCAGGTTTTGGGGGGTTACCTCCATGTTGCAAACAATGGGGTCCACCTCCGCCAGCGCAAGGCATGCCAAAGCCGACAGTGTGGCCGCAATCAGCATACATACAAGCAATTTCCGTTTCATGATAGCTGGCGGACGCTGGACAGCGCCCTTCCTCCCTTCGGCAAACCGGCCGACGATGACGGTTTGCAGCGAATGATTCATAGATATGCTTTCCATACGTTTATTAAATATACCGCATGGCAGGTTTGGTTCACGAATACTACTATTTTATTGTATTGCATAACAGCATGCATGTCAAGCAAAACAAGACTTCATCCCTTTCTGGTACCCGTCCGGATGGGATGAAGCCCATAACTTTCTTGCAAGATGTCATATTTTATCAATTTTTCAGTAATACTTGTTTCCCTCTAGGGCAGCAGGTTGAGCAGGTCATCCCTGTTATTCACATCCACAAAGCTATCGGGAACCGCTCCTACTATAATGGTCTCGGCGATGGGGACGGTGCTGATCACGTCCACCCGTTTGGATCCCGAAGGAATTACCAGACGAACTGTGGTGGAGAGAATCATTGAGATTTTGTGTCGGGTCTGGTTGATGCCTGCAGCCTCAAACTCCGTTGTAAACTGCGTGTTTACCGCACCAACGGGGACGATCTGGATCGGTATACGCGGGCCCGCGCCCGCCAGAAACCGTATGCCCAGCGCCGCTCCAATGGGGATCTCAATCTGCTGGTTCTCCGATAGACCGAGCTCCGCCTCTGCCATCAATGCCACTTTGGTGGCCAGTTCATTCATACGCACTGTGTTGGCGTTGAGCATGGTCACCTTCCCCTGAGTGTCCACATGGGTAATGATGAGTTCGTCATAGCTGACACTGCCTTGCATTACATCCCATACTGACTGGTTGATGGTCTCTACGGCCAGAGAATAAGCCCTGGCATAGGCCATGTCCAGCATCATTTGACTGAGATTGCTTTCCACCAGCAAAGCCAGCACAAGCCCGATCAGCAATACCAGAAAAAGGAGCCGACCGGCGTGTCCCTTGGTTCGCCGTTTCACCACTATGTCTGCCACCGCTTTCCCTCCCCCGCTGTGTAAAGGTTATGATCCACAAATGACAAAAACCACTCACAAATTCCCAAGTACTCCTCGGGGGGAGAGTAGTGGAAAAAGGCAATAAGTCTATGGTATAATGCAATAACATCCCCACCGATTGCGGGGTGCATGTGTACGATTTTGGGGCTTTCCCCTTTGGGAGGTTTGGCATTGTACCGTCAGCCTGATTTTACACCCACTGATTCGACAGCTCATCTCCGGCAGGTGGCTTATGACCCCATGCCCGATCCCGGGGAAAAGATGTCCTATCATGATAACGACCCGGCCTATCGCGTTCCCGGACAAGAAGACGAGGACTTTCTGCCGCCCAAAAAGCGAACCATCTTCCGGCCCCGCCTGGGAAAGCCGAACTTCATTCTTTCCGTGCTGGTAAACTCCGTCCGGCTTCTGTTGCTCATTGCGCTGATGGCATCCCTGGCCGGCGTAGGTGCGGTACTGGGCATAGCCAAGGCATACATGGAGACGGCTCCAACCCTTGATCTGGCTCTCCTGGACGAGCAGGACAAGACCTCCTTTTTTTATGACTCCGCCGGAAATGTCATCACGGACTATAAAGGCACAGAAAACCGCGTGATGGTCAGCATCGCCCAGATGCCCTCCCATTTGCAGCACGCCTTTGTGGCTGTGGAGGATGCCCGGTTTTACACCCACAACGGCATCGACATCAAACGTATTGTAGGCTCCTTTGTTCAGAACCTCCTCTCCAACACCAATCAGGGCGGCTCCACCATCACCCAACAGCTCATCAAGCAAACCGTACTAAGCAGTGAGCTGAGTTATAAGCGAAAAATCCAAGAGGCCTACCTGGCCATGCAGTTGGAGACCAAGTACACCAAAGCCCAGATTCTGGAATGTTATTTGAACACCATTTATCTGGGGGAAAACTATTATGGTGTGGAGGTTGCCTCCAAAGGATACTTCGGCAAGGAACTTTCCCAACTGAGTTTGCGGGAGTGCGCCATGCTGGCCGGGCTGACCACCAATCCTTACTATTACAATCCCCGCCGGAATTTTTATACCCGTACCTCCGACACCACTGATTACGCGAAGTTTACCAACGACCGGACCGATTACGTGCTCCGCTGCATGCGGGACGGCGAGTGGATCTCCCAACAGGAGTATCAGGACGCACTGAATCCCGCCACAGCGGCGGTGCTTGAAACCTCCACCACCGAGGGCGAGGGCATGTATCCCTATGCCCATTATGTCGAGTATGCGGTCAGGGATGTGGTAAGCTGCTTTCTAAAGCTCCGGGGGCTGGAGGACAACAGCGAGAACCGCTATAAAATGGAGACAGAACTGCGAACCGGCGGCTATCACGTGACTCTGGCCATTGATCCGCAAATTCAAACCATTGTGGAGGAAACCCTGGAAACCTGGAAGAACTATCCCGCCATGCGGGACCCCAGCGACAAGGTCTACCGGGCCAAGAACAGCGACGGCAGCTATACGGAGGTGATCCAGCCCCAAGCATCCGCCGTAGTGCTGGACTACCGCACAGGGGAACTGAAGGCCATTGTGGGCGGCAGGACAAGACCCACCCAGCGGAAAACCCTCAACCGCGCTACGGACATGAAGATGCCCGTGGGCTCCTCCATCAAGGCCATCAGCGTCTTTGCACCGGCCATCGATCTGGGTGCTTCACCCGCAAGCGTGGTGTATAATCTGCCGGTACCCATCGCGGGGTGGAAAGGTTCGGACGGCAAGGACACCTGGCCCAAGAACTACGGCGGAAGCGACTATGTGGGCCCGGAAACCCTGCGGGTAGCCTTGCGGCAAAGCCACAATGTAGGCGCGGCCCAAACCCTGATGACCATGGTGGGCATTGACCGGTCCGTGGACTATCTGTTAAAACTGGGCGTGAACCGCGACCATATTGACGCTACCCCCTTTGGCCTGGCCTTGGGTTCCAGCGGCATAACACCCGTGGAAATGGCAGTTGCCTACGGCGTGCTGGGCAATAGCGGCGTGTACCAGCAGCCCATTTCCTTCCTGGGCATTTCCGACAGCAACGGCCGGGTGGTGTACGACAGTCACGCTCAGCAGGAGCGCAGACAGGTCTTTAAGCCTTCCACCGCATGGCTGGTGACAGACATGTTAAAGCAAGCCATCAGCAGGGGCACTGGCAGCCGTGCAAAAATCAGCGGCCAGACTGTGGCCGGAAAAACAGGCACCAACAGCGATCAGCGGGGCGTATTCTTTGCGGGGCTCACAGGATGGTACGCGGGCTCACTGTGGATTGGGCATGACAATTACAAGCCCCTTACTTCCAAGGCTACAGGCGGTACCAGCGCGGCACCCCTTTGGCAGAGCTTTATGAAGAAGATTCACGATGCAAAAGGTCTTGGCAATAGGGACATCCTGGAGGGGGAACCCGGCCAGTACCATCTGGTGAAGGCCACTACCTGTGCCGTCAGCGGCCAGCTGGCCACTGAGGCCTGCCGCAACGACGTGATGGGCTATGGCGTTGTTACGGACTACTGGCTGGAAGGCACGGTGCCCACTGTACAATGCCAGATGCACCAGACCATGGTGATTTGCTCCCAGAGCAACCGTCTGGCCACGGAATGGTGCCCCCCACAATACCGCACCAACAAAGGCGTGGTGGTCATCCCCAACGGCCATCCCCTGTACAACTTCCTGGGGAACAGCAAGTACGCCTCAGCGATACAGAAATACCTGGGTGACTACGGAAATATGCCCGTTGCCTGCCCTCTCCACGGGTATGGATATACGGAGGATGCGGGCAGCGGGGAGGATCCCATCCTGCAAAACACCCTGATCCCCGATGCCCAGCAGCTGATCCAAAGCGCAGGCGCGTTGCTTGTGGTGCTCGATCCTTCCTCCCAGGCGTATCAGGATGTCTTCAATGCCATGAATACGCTGCAAAGCATCATCAGCGGCTCCCCCACTACCTCCGATGTGGCCGGGGCCATGGGACAGCTCACCCAGGCCATGGCCAATGCACAATAGAAAAGCCCAGTCATTCAGCAAGGTCCTGCCGGGGTGTTCATCACCAGCAGGACCTTCTTTTGATCCAATTGAAATCCTCCCCTGTGGTCAATGAATGGCTCCGATATTTTGACCCATGCATAGTACCGCTTCCATGGAGCGGGGCAGGCTTTTCAAGGCTTCTCCCAGCACCTCAGCCGACGCTCCACACATGATAAGCTCGGGCACCACCCACTGGCAGACAGCACGGTCCGCCGCATCCAGCAATCCTCCCCGATGAGTCTGGGCAGCCACTGAGATGAACCACCGCATGCAGGTAAGCGTGGTTTCCGGAATATCCACATCCGCTTGGCTTAGCTGTCTTTTAAACTGTTCAAGCCATTCTTCAAACTCAGACAGCAATGGAGCAGCTGCCACATTCAGCTCTGAAAAGGAGGAAAGGGCAGCGGGGCCGGAAAGGGCAGGCAAGGCCGCGTCAGGTACCGGAGCCCGGGCGACCAGGGGGGGTACCTTCATCACAGGGTAGGGTATGCCCCTGTTTGCTGCTGCCTTTGCCCTTGATCTGCTTGACAGATAGATGGTTTTGTGCCCATAAAGGGAAAGGGTCTGGGTATCTGCCAGCTGCAGCGTCACGGTGGGGGTACGGCGTTCATCCTCAGGCAGGAGGCTGGCTACCTCCACAATGGCATTGGTATGGAGCGTGGAGCTGACGCTTTGAAGGCTCAGGGCTTCCAGCAGCGTCGTGGCGAAAAATTGAGCATTGGACAGACAGGCTGCCTCCAAACAAAAAACAGGGAACTGTGCGAACACAATCAGAAGACTCAGGGCATCATCTTCGCTCATCAGAAAGCCGCGGGCGTTCATCCGTCCATGGACGCTCCGAACCATCTCCTGAATCTTGTGATGATGCCCGATCACCGGCGAGATCAGCACCCGATCCTGGGCGATACCTCCAAAGCCGGTCATCTGTTGAGTAATGGTCTTTTGCGCCAAGCCCTGCCCCTGGATGGAAAGCTCCCGCAGGGTTTCCTCCAGGTCCTTTCTTCTTTTAGATAGGTTTTGGATTTCGCCGTTGAGCGCTTCGATTTCCTCCCGCTTCTTTTGGGAGGCCGCCGCCAGCAGCTCCTCCCTGTATTTTGATTGCTCCGTCTTGGCCGTATTCAGCTGCACCAGAATCCTGAACCTTTCCACCTCCAACTCTTCCAGCTGCGCATAGGCGGCAGCCAACATGCTCAAATCCTTCCCTTTTTGCCGGAGGGCATCCATAAGGCTATCCACAAAGCCCTGATTTTCGATCAGTGCGGATATAGCCTGGGATCGGGTCTCCCGGTCCTGCCAGGTTTCTTCCACAGCCCGAAGCAGGTTTTCAACGGGATTATCCGTTGGGAACAGCTGCACGCCTTTAAGCTCTGCGCTCACTCTCTCATCGCCGGAATTCCTGAGCTGCTGCTCCACCACCCGATGCAGGGGTTCCGGCCTGGAGATGGTCTTGGGTGCCTGATGAATCTCTCGCTCCAGCGGCGTTCCCAAAAAACGGACCGTCGTATCCCTGTTATCATCCAGTTTTACGGCCGCGACCTTTGCACTTAACCGATTGGCCTGTTCCGATAAGGGCTGATCCAATCTGGACAGATGTTCTTCAAAGGTAACGTCCGGCGCCAGGATGCTTAGCTTCTCTCCAATGGGCAAAGCCTCCTCGGCGGCCTCGGGGGGAACAAGGGGTATGGACGGTTTTTCCTCCCGGGATATACTTGGCGGCACCCCCCCTGAGAGCGCTGACCTGGCGGCCCTGGGAAGGCCGCCGGTTAAATCAACGGCAATCTCCACAGAATAATCCTCCGCCGCCGTATCTGCGGGACAACTCTCCTCCAATATTCCCTCACTGGCTCCTTTGTGGGCTTTTCTGTGAAGGCTGCCCCTTTTTTGACGCCAGCTGAAGGTTTCCTCCGGATTCCAATAGACCATGCGTACCCCATGATACGGCAGATCGACGGTATGCAGCAAAAAACGATCGTTACCAAAGGGTTTCAGATCCGAAAGGTTCGCAGAAGCCAGATGCTCCGGGATCACCGGCCCATAGAGCACCTTGTTGCAAAGAATGAGGACCTCCCTGGTTAAAAGCGCATCTGTATCGCAGACAATACCGCCCTCCATCCAAGGAAGTACCTCAAACACACCGCCCCGGGTAAATTCCTGAATCACGTCGGAATAGATCGCCAGCTGATTGGTTTCACCCTGTGCAGGATCGTAATTCTTGTTTTGGCGTACTTTGACCAGTTCTTTCCCTTCACCACCCACCAGGTTGATTACGCAAAAACAGCCCATGGACCGCATGCGCTCCTTGAACGTGCTTTGCTCCCGCTTGTCTGGCACAACCCGAAGGCTTCCCTCATCCGGAAATATATCGGCCACGTCGCGAAAAGTTACTCCTTCCCGGGTGGATAGCGGAGCAACGCGAAAAATGACCCTTTGCTTATTGTCCTCTTCCACAAAGGCAAGCGTGAACGTACCGTTCATCTGATTCATAGCGATTTTTGGTCCCTCCAACTGGTTTTTACTTCTTGAATGCAGGGATGGATAGGTTTGCCTATCTTAATGGATTCATTCCAAGAGAAGAATAAGGATCAATAACCCTCACTTCTTTTTAGTTTAATCATACTCACCCATTTCGTCAATAGGGTTCTACAACCTGCTTAGAAAAAAGGACCAATCCGATGCAGCGGAAAACAGTAAAGCGAAGCGTTTGGATTCAAGGACAAAGAATAGAATCCGTGCATAGCATCATTGTAAATAATTACTGGATTGTCTTGACATCTTAACAATTCCGTAATATCATTACGATGATCTTAACGGCTCAGCTTGAGCGAGGAGGAATATAGAATGATTCATGCCCGTCCTCTGCGATCAAGTTCCATCGGCCTTTTTCTTCGCCGCTGGACCCTGATTGCACTTTCCGCCATGATGTGTCTGGGTCCCCATATCGCTTCCGCCGACGAGAGCGGCAAGCTCACTGCCAAGGTCGTTCTTCGGCAGAAGGCAGACAAGAACTCCAAGGCACTTCAGACCATTCCCCAAGGGGATGAGGTAACCCTGCTTGATGTTTCCGGCCAGTGGTATAAGGTGAGTTACGGTAAATTCTCCGGCTATGTGCTGAAGAAATATGTAAAAACAGGCAAGAACTCTGTGATTGCCAACCTTTCCAAAATCAAAGCCCTGGGTGATGCTCCCGGCGCTCTGAAGATTGGGAACAGTGGCAAGGACGTAACCAAACTCCAAAAGGCATTGGATATCCTGGGCTATTACGAGGGAAGAATAGACGGTGACTACGGCGAAGACACAACTGCCGCTGTACTTGCTTACCAGAAGGACAAAGGACTTGAAGCGGATGGTGTGGCCGGAAAGACCACCATTACCTCCATCTTCGGCTCCTGCGCAAAAACAGCCAACATCAAGGGTGCATCCAAGTCCAGCGCATCATCCTCATCGAATACTTCCAGTTCCTCCAAGTCCGGCAGCCAGTCCTCCTCGGGCAAATCGGGGAAGACCGTATCAAGCCTCTCCGAGATTGGCACCATACCCGCCGCCAGCGAAGAAGGCGACAGCGGCAGCAAGGTCGTTAAATTGCAACAGGCGCTGGAATTCCTGGGATACTACTCTGGGGAGATTGACGGTCATTACGGCACAAAGACTGTGGAAGCAGTAAAGCGCTTTCAAAAGAAGCGCGGCATGAAGCAGGATGGCATCGCAGGCGCATCCACCCTTCGGGTGATGTTTAGCGGCACATCCGCCGCCAAGACCGCCTCCAGCAGCAAGACAACCAAAGCGCAACCGAAAACCGAGGTGTTGGACTGGTACGCTGACAATGTGACCCGGATGATTCCAAAAAACGCCAAGTTCACCATCAAAGACATCCGCACCGGAAAAACCTTTCAGGCCATCCGTTGGTCCGGTGGCAACCATATTGATGCGGAGCCCCTCACCGCCTCCGATACCAAGGTAATGAAAAGCGTGTATGGCGGTTCCTGGAGCTGGCGCAGGAGACCCATATTGATTCAATGCGGCGGCCATGTGTATGCGGCGTCCATGAATGGAATGCCCCATGGTGACGATATCTTCTCCGGCAACGACTTCAAAGGAGTGTTCTGCATCCACTTCAAGAACAGCAAGACCCACGGCAGCGACAAGGTGGACCCGGACCATCAAAGCTGCATCACCACCGCCAGCAAAGCGACCTGGTAATCCCCATCATCCGCTGATCCTTGCAGAGGGGGCGCACAACCACTTGGGCGTGGGCGCTCCCTTTTGCATGGAAGCCTTACTCAGCAAGGCTTACCAGGGTTATGGGGTTAAGCCCAAAAATCGAAAACCAGCAGGGTGCTGATTCAGCTCCTAAAACAGTGTGCGCATAAAACTGGCAAAATGAGCAAAGACGATACCCGGTTCCTCCAGCGTCATATCCCAGCGTTTGACCCATTCCAGGGAGTAGAACCCGGTATATCCACCCTCAGTGAGCACCCGGACTGTTGCTTCCAGGGGGATGTCTCCAAAGCCCGGCATGGCATAACGAAAGCCTTCTGCGGTAGCGACACTGTCCTTGAAGTGGGTATGGCATAGCCAGGGCTTCAGGTTTTGATAGGTGGTTTCCGGCTTCTCTCCCAGAAAACGATAGGGATGGTGAACATCCCACAGTACGCCGACCCCATCTGAATGGATTGTGCTCAGTAGCCGTGCCAGCCTGGTGCTATCACTCCAAACCCCATGGGTTTCAATCAGCAGCTTGATACCTTCCTGATGGGCTATGGCTCCCAAAGCGATCGCCCGCTCCCGCACGTAGCCCTCATCCACAGCGCCCAATGGCTGGGGCACGGGTGCTGTGGCCATCACGCGCACATAGGGAACCTTCATTTTTTTAGCCAAATGAATATATGCTTTAACTTCGGCCTGGACGGCTTCCTGATTCTCCCGCATATGAATGCAGCAATCGCTGTCCAGACAAGGAATCGACAGGTGCTGGCGCTCCATCTCAGCCATTGTTTTTTCGATGTTCTCATCGGAAAAAGCGGGAACGCTGGGAACGGAGATATCCTTTCCCACGCCGCGGAGCTCAATGCCATCATAACCCAAATCACTGGCAGTTGCGATGATCTCATTCCATGTCCATCTGGGGCAACCCAATGTAGAGAAGCTGATCTTCACCCGCGTCACTCCCCGGCTTGCATATCACCTTGTATTATGATATCATTGCCATAACGGTTGGTCAAGCAAAATCAAAGGTTTCGCTTTATTGGCCGTGCTTTGGGAGGATGAAAAATGATCAAACGGCGAAGGCGCAGAGGCATTTCGCTGGGTACGGTTGTTATGCTGACGTTGACCGGCCTGGTGATCTTGGGTTGCTTCTGGCTATTCCCCAAACTCATCGGCAATGTTGATCTGCAGTTTGACGCCAGACAGCTGGCCGTCTCCATCGATCAATCCTTCCGCTCCACGAATGACTCCACTGTGCGCAGGGTAAACATCAACACGCCAGCGCTCGCCGCCGCTCAGATCACCCCCAGCCCCGTGCTGGTGACCGCACCGGAGAAGCTTTCCTTTTCTCTGACTGCTACAGGCTCCATCAACATCAACAAAGCCGTTCAAAAAGCCCTGACTGATCGCTCCGGATACCGTTTTTCCATCCTTTTTGAATCCCTGAAAAGCGAAATCAACGCAGATCTATCCATCGCCACCCTGGAGAATACCTCGATAGAGACGGAAAAGCTCACCGACAACAACATTCCCATCGCTGCGGTATCCGCCATTGCCGAAGGCGGAATCAACTGCCTTTCCCTGGGATATGACGGCATTTTTAACGGAGGCATCAGCGGACTTCAGGCTACCCAGGAAGCGGTGAACTCTGTGGGGATGACCAGCTATGGGGTCTATGCCAGCCCGCGGGAAAGGAGCAATCCACGTATCCTGGAGGTTGGCGGCGTATCGGTGGCCCTTCTGGGTTATCAAAGCGACTTGAGCACTACGGGCAAAAAGAAACTATCCAAGGAGGAGCAGGCCTTTGCCCTGGCACCGCCCACTCTGCCCACCGTAGTTGCGGACGTGGCATCCGCCAGAGCCTTGGGAGCGCAAGTGATCATCGCCTCCCTGAGCTGGGGTAAGAAAGGCGCTTCCTCCCCCTCCCAGTCTCAACGGGAGTTGGCCCTAGCTTTTGCCCAGGCGGGGGTGGACATTATCTTGGGCACTCACAGCGGTACGGTGCAGACCATAGAGCTATTTGACGTCTATCGCGGTGAAGGACAACAGTCCCAAGCCCTTTGCGCCTATTCGCTGGGGAATCTGTTCACCTACGACCGGGATAACCGATCCTTGATCTCCGGCATTTTGCTGCATGCCAATGTGACCTATGACCTAACCAGCAGAACCGTTTCCTTTGACCGCCTGGCCTATTCTCCTACCTATGTATGGCGCGGAAAAGAGGATGGCAAAACCCTGTACCGGGTACTCATCAGCGACATGCCGCCTCCCTCCTTTGTCCAGGAGGATCAACTGGATGTAATGAACCGCTGCCTGGCTCTGGTGCAGGAAACCATGGCGGGCACGCCTATCCGTTTGCGCAAGGCGGACGAAGTGGTTACGGGAAGATAGAACCGTTTATTCAGGTGAAGTGAAACCTCCGTATGGAATGTCCGGACGCGCCGGCGTTCCATACGGAGGTTTTATCATCATTTATCGCAATGAGCCATGATGGACAGCGCTTACTCCATGAGCAGGCTCTTCCCGGTCATCTCCTTGGGTACTGGCAGTCCCATGCTGCCCAGCAGTGTCGGTGCGATATCTGCCAGCCGGCCTCCCTCCCGCAGCTTCCTTCCCACCATATCCGATCCTACGGCGATAAAGGGCACAGGGTTGGTGGTATGGGCTGTAAAGGGTTCCCCGGTTTCATAGTCCACCATCTGATCCGCATTGCCATGATCCGCCGTCACAAAAGCTCGGCCTCCATTTTGCAGCACCGCAGCCACCACCCGGCCTACACACTCGTCCACGGCATTTACGGCAGCCATCGCGGCCTTCATGATGCCGGTATGACCTACCATGTCACAGTTGGCAAAATTGAGAATCATGACGTCATACTTGCGGGCATTGATCAGCTCAACGGCTTTCTCCGTCACCTCGTAGGCGGACATCTCCGGCTTTAAATCAAAAGTTGCTACCTTGGAGGAGGGAATCAGCTCCCGATCCTCCCCCGGATTGGGTTTCTCTACGCCGCCATTGAAGAAAAAGGTGACGTGGGCATACTTCTGTGTTTCGGCGATGCGCAGCTGGGTTTTATCCAGACTGGAGAGATACTCGCCCAAAGTGTTGTCCAGGGACTCCGGCGGGTTAACGATGGCAAGGCCGGTAAATGTTTCGTCATACTGGGTCATGCTTACGAAGTTCACGGAGAAGAATCCCCTGCCTCTGGGAAAGCCCGTGAAATCAGACTGGATAAAGGCCCGGGTGAGCTGGCGGGCACGGTCCGGGCGGAAGTTAAAGAAGATAACGGAATCCCCAGGCTCAATCATGGCCACAGGCTTGCCTTCACGCAATACCACAGTGGGCTTCACAAACTCATCGGTCTCTCCTTTGGCGTAACTCTGCTCCACGGCCTCACCGGCACTGTCGGCTACGCTCTGGCCTTGCCCCAATACCATGGCATCATACGCCTTCTGCACCCGATCCCACAGATTGTCTCTGTCCATGGCCCAGTAGCGGCCCATGACGGTGGCGATCTGTCCAATGTCGATTTCTGCCATCTTGGATTCCAGTTCACGGATATAGTCGATCCCGCTGGTAGGCGGTACGTCCCGTCCATCCAGGAAGCAGTGGACATACACGTTCTTCACCCCGCGCTGCTTGCACATGGCAAGCAAGGCATACAAATGGGTGTTGTGGCTATGGACTCCCCCGTCGCTGACCAGGCCCATCAGATGGACCGCTCTGCCGGCAGCCTTGGCCTGGTCCATAGCCTCTATCAAGGGTTTCTTGCGAAAGAAATCCCCATCGGCGATATCCTTGGTGATGCGGGTCAGTTCCTGATAAACGATACGGCCTGCGCCCATGTTCAGGTGGCCTACCTCGCTGTTGCCCATCTGTCCTTCTGGAAGGCCAACATCCATCCCGCTGGCTCCCAGCTGTGTGTGGGGGTACTTTTGCATCAGCGCGTCGATATGAGGCGTGCCCTGCTTGAAAATGGCATTTCCCTCATGCACGGGATTGATGCCAAAGCCATCCATAATAATCAGCGCCGTCATGGTCTTTCCCATATCTTCATTGCTCCTTCATGTGGTGTCCCACGGCCAGAGTCCTTATTTGTGATACATCACCACGGCGGTGAAATCAGGCGCTTTCAGGGATGCGCCGCCAATTAGACCTCCGTCGATCTCCGGCTGCGCCATCAGTCCCTTTACATTGCCGGGGTTCATGCTGCCGCCGTACTGGATGCGCACTGCCTCCGCCACAGCCTGGCCATACTTGTGCCCAATGGCCTTGCGAATCACTCCGATGGTCTCATTGGCCTGCTCGTCAGTGGCCACCAAACCTGTGCCGATGGCCCATACGGGCTCATAAGCGATAACCAGGTTCTGGATCTGGGCGTCTGTAAGGCCGTTCAGCGCAATGAGGGTTTGGTATTCCACCAGAGCATCCGTATAGCCCCTCTCCCGCTCTTCCTTCATCTCGCCTACACAGAGAATGGGGATCAGCCCGGCCTCCACGGCGGCCTTCACCCTCAGGTTGACCGTGCGGTCCGTTTCGCCAAAGTACTGGCGGCGCTCGCTATGGCCAATGATCACATACTCGACACCGCAGGCCTTGAGCATCTCCGGGCTCAACTCCCCAGTATACGCGCCGCTTTGGGCAAAATGCACGTTCTGGGCTCCCAGGTGAATATTGCTGCCTTGGGCCGCTTCCTTCACAGCGGCGAAATCCGTGGCGGGTACACACACCACCACATCGCACAGAGCGTCCTTCACACCTGGAATCAATTCCTTTACCAACTCAGCCGCTTGGGCGGGGGTTTTGTTCATTTTCCAGTTACCGGCGATAATGGGCTTACGCATGAATATGTACCTCTTTCCTCAAAGCCGGTTTTCTCCGGCCCGCTCTCTGATTGTAGCAGGATTCGACTTTTGAAACAAGGTTTTTTGGGGCATGTCCAGAAAGCACCGTGGAGATTTTTCCGGGGCATGCATCGCGCAGGCCGGTCCTGGGACGGCCTGCGCGGCATAAGGGATTCTGGTATTATTTGTCGTCCAGGGCGGCCACGCCCGGCAAGACCCTGCCCTCCAGAAACTCCAGGCTGGCACCGCCACCTGTAGATACGTGGGTTACCTTGTCAGCAAAGCCCATCTGCTCCACCGCAGCCGCGCTGTCGCCGCCGCCGATGATGGTGACACCCTTGCACTCGGCCATGGCTTTGGCGATCTCCCGCGTACCTTCGGCAAAGTTTTCAAACTCGAACACGCCCATGGGGCCATTCCAGATCACGGTGCCGGCGCCGCTGATTTCATTGGCAAAGATCACCCGTGTCTTGGGACCAATGTCCATTCCCTCAAACCCGTCGGGGATCTCCCTGGAGTGCACGGTAATGCGCATGGCGTCGTTGCTGAAGCTGTCTCCGGCCTCGTTGTCCACAGGCAAGAGGAACTTAACCTTCTTTTCCTTGGCCTTTTGCATCAGTTCCTCGGCCAGCTTCACTTTGTCGGCTTCCAGCAGGCTCTTGCCAATTTCGCCGCCCAGTGCCTTTTGGAAGGTGTAGCTCATGCCGCCACCCACGATGAGCGTGTCAACCTTTTCCAGCAGGTTGGTGATGACGCCGATCTTATCGCTGACCTTCGCTCCGCCCAGGATCGCTACAAAGGGCCGGGCCGGGTCCTCCAGAGCCTTGCCCATGATAGAAAGCTCCTTGCCGATCAGGTAACCCGCCACTGCCGGGGTCAGGTAATGGGCAACCCCTTCCGTGGAGGCATGGGCACGGTGGGCTGTGCCGAAGGCATCGTTCACATACACCTCGGCCAAGGAGGCCAGTTTCTTGGAAAACTCGGGATCATTGGCTTCTTCTTCCTTGTGGAAGCGTACATTCTCCAGCAGGATTGCATCGCCATCCTTCAGCTCGGCGGCTAGCGCCTGAGCAGAAGGGCCGATAACGTCCTCCGCCAGTTTGACTTCCTTGCCCAAGAGCTGGCTCAGGCGGTCGGCAACCGGCTTTAGGGAGTATTTCATGTCAAACCCGCCCTTGGGGCGTCCCAAGTGAGAGCACAGAATGACGCGCGCACCGTGATCCATCAGGTATTTGATGGTGGGAAGCGCTCCCCGGATGCGGTTCTCATCGGTGATATGCTTGTTCTCGTCCAGCGGTACGTTGAAATCGCAGCGGACCAGCACTTTCTTACCGGATACCTGAATGTCCTCAATGGTCTTCTTCGCCATAATGCACACTCCTTCATTGATGGTGGAAACTGAGTATTGCCAAGCCCATTGGGCATGCAACCATTTAAAGGTCCCTTCCCAGGATGGTCCGTGCCGCGCCTTCATCTGTCACCAGCATGGCATGAGGGCGGCTACGCATTACCGCCATGATGGCCTCAGCCTTGCGAGACCCTGCAGCCACGGCCAGCATTGCGCAATGGGGTTTCAGCGCCCCCAGATTGTGAGCCAGGCTGGAGGCGGAGTAAACCATATGACCCTGCAAGTCGAAGTAGCAGCCGTAAGCTTCCGCCACCGCACCCTTGCGTTTCACCTCCGCCTGCACTGCCTGGGGAAGCATCCGCTTTTGGGCCATGTCATCGGCGCGGCCGATGCCATGGAGCACCACATCGGCCCTTTGCAGCAGGTCCAGGGTTTCTGTAACCTCCCGCAATTTTTTAAGCTCCGTAAGCGCTTGCTCGTCCAGGTGGTCCGGCAGATGCATGAATCGGTGATGTCCGCCGAGTCTTTTGGCGATCTCACTGGCCACCGTGTTGGCCTGGGTTTCCAGCGACCTGCCCATTCCCCCCCGCGCGGGTACCACCATCACATTCATAGGTGTGCTCTGGTTCAGGGCAAGGGCGACCTCGTGGATGGTGCTTCCCCCTGTCACCGCAAGGGTGGAGCCGCTTTGCAGAAAGGAACGCAGGCGGCTTGCCGCAATACGCGCCACCTCGTGCAGCACATGAGAATCCTGATCATAGTCGCCGGGCGCCACATACACTTTGGATACGCCAAGCTTCCCGCTGAGCGCTGTCTCCAAGCCTGTAAGGCCCCTTAGTTCCCGGCTGAAACGTCTGGCAGCAGGCAGGATTTTTTCGGCATCAGGGGTGACGCACATGCCGGCCGCGTCCAGTGATACTAAGCCATGCTCCTTAAGCAGCGCCGCCACGGTGCGCACTTCCCGCTCCGGGAGGTTGAGCCTTGTGGCCAGCAAGCGCCGTCCCACAGGTTGCAATGCATCGATCCTCTCCAGCACCAAAGCCCGCCGTTCAATCTGTTGGGCCAGGTCCGGTGCCAGTTTTTGCATCAGCGTAAAATAGTCGTCCTGCATTGCAACACCCCTTATGGGACAAATCAGTCCCGCATGACCAATTTTATCCCACAAAATTATACATCATTCCTCTATCGACTGCAAGCCGCTTTTTGATATTTTCTTAACAAATTCAGGATGAAAACAGGGGCTCCATGAGCCCCTGCAAGCGGATTGCCAAACTTCGTCACTTCTTGGGTGGCACCTGGGGCACCATGCCCGGAGATTCGGTCATATGGATCCGGTTGATCTCGTCGATGATCCCTTTGCGGCGGGGAGGCGTGCAATAGCTGCAAGGGGTCATCTCCCGGAACGTACTTTCCTCCAACTGCCCATAGGTGAAGGCGGTCAGCGGCAGATACTGATCCTTGACAGCCCGGCAATTCTCCTGGGAGTGGTAGTTACTTCCGCCATTGGGATTGTAGTAAAGCGGCGTATCATCATCGGGATAGTCCATCTGGCGGCCCTCGAAATCCTCCCAGATGACCATTTTGGTACCCACCTTGATGTTGTCCCAAATCCAGGTCATGTTGATTCCGTCGTTATTCTTCAGGCGCTGTGTCCGGATGCACCCATGGCTGGCCCGGGTACCCAGCTTGTACTCCGTGTTCTTATAGTTCTTGGTACCGTCCGCATTCTTCACATGAGGCACCTCATGAAGCAGGTCGCCGGAGTTGAAGCGCAGCGCCATGGAGCAGAACATGTTGTCGGAGCGGAACTCTCCCACCCGGGATACAATCAGGAATTCCCCGGAACGGGTTTCGTTGTAGGGCTGCCGTTCGTTGTACAAACCGGTTGAGATGAGCAGTCTGGATAAGAGATGCCCGTCCTTGAAGATGTAAAGCTCCTGGGTCAGCTTGTCGACGATCATACCATACTGCTGGTTGACCTCTTTCTTCTTCAGCTTCTTGGTGGGCAAATAGCCGGAGACGAAGGCGTTCCAGGCCTTCACCTTGGAATCATGGAAGGAGCTGGAATAGGCTTCCACCAAGCTCCATCCGTTGTCCAGGTTTTCCAGCACATGAACGCTCTGGGAAGCACAGGTTACCACACCGATGCCCTCAGATTCCCCGTCGGGCTCGGCCCGCAAAATTATCTGCTCCTTCTGGCCTCCTTCCACGATGGTCGCCGGAGCGGTGAGCATGGCCCAAACAGCCGCCTCATCCTTAAGGTCCATGGGCGTACACCAATAGCAGCTCTCAGGAGAATGGTCGGGAATATGGCTACTCAAATAGGCTGGGGTGATCGCCTTGCCACCGGAGATAACCTGGTTGGAATCAGGCTGCTCTGTCAACTCACCGGAACTGCCAAATCCACCCAAAGACAGCTCAGTATCAATTCCCGCTTGCCCCTTTGCGGCATCACGACGGTCGATGATGGTGATTTCCATATCCACGCTTTGGTTGCCCTGGCTCAAATGAAGGGAATAGTTTCCCTTGGGCAATGGCTGTCCGTTGCTCATCCCATCCCAGGTGATCTCGTTGCCACCCTCTAGGGCGGGATAACCGTCCAATAGCTGTGCCTGTTGCTGACCGGCGGCATCCAGCGCCACCAGGTTGACCGGACCGGCTGTGGGAGCGACGAAGAAAACATACAGCGTCTCCCCTGCTGCAAAGTGGCTCGGGCTCAACGTCATGGCAATCGCTTCCTCCGAGGAGGCGGGCATGGCGGGCAACATCAGCCATACAAGCAATAATGCAATCCCTTTTCGGATCATTCCGTACTCTCCTTTGCGATCCTATCCCATATATAGGGTGATCCAATACATATACTACAATGAAACAGTTTCGATACGCAACCGCAAATATCCTTGATAAGCGCTTATCTGTCAATGGTTTTACATAAATTACACTTGCGCTTCTACATGGACCCGTAAATACATACAATGGTCTACCCAAAGGAGTGAGAATATGGTTGAGAAGCTTTCCTTCATCGCTTGTCTAGCGATTCCCAGCGCCTGTATCTTTTGGCTGGGCATGCGGTTAACCCCCAGGAAGGGCTTCCTGCGGGTATGCGAAAAGCTGTTTCTGGGAATCGCTTTGCTCCAACTGCTCAACTGGGCCCTTTCACCATTTCAGCTCAGCCTTCCTCAGAGCGTCCTGGCCTCTGCGGCCGCAGGGTATCTGGGGGTTCCGGGAGCTGTTCTGGCCTTTGTGATTCAGCGCATACCCTAGCAGCATCCGCCATGCATTACAGCTCAAAGATTTCGGCATCCTCCAGCGCTTTAGCCACCAGGGTATCGCTATCAAGCAGTGCCTCCCCTGCCTGGATCGTTAACAGCCTGGGTTTGGTGGCCGGATGCCTGGGGGTGAAGACCGTGCAGCAATCCTCATAGGGAAGGGAGGATGTTTCATAGGTACCGATTCTGACGGCCACATCCACGATCTCCTGCTTGTCAAAACCAATCAGCGGTCTGAAAACAGGGATCTCTGCCACGGCATCGGTGCAGGCCAGGGAATGCATGGTCTGGCTGGCGACCTGACCAATACTCTCCCCCGTTACCAGTGCCTGGGCCCGCTCCTTGCGGGCAATGGCATTGGCTATACGCATCATGTACCGGCGCATGATGAGGGTGGTGTAGTCCGGATGGCATTTTTCATGGATTTGGGTTTGAATTTCCGTAAAGGGCACCACGTGGACCCGAATACCGCACAGACTTTCGCTGAGAATCCTGGCCAAGTCCAACACCTTTTCCTTGGCACGCTGGCTGGTGTAGGGAAAGGAATGAAAGTGAACCGCACTGACGGCGACTCCACGCTTGGCGATCATCCATCCCGCGACGGGGCTATCGATGCCGCCGGATAGGAGCAGCAAGGCCCGGCCATTGGTGCCCACGGGCATACCGCCCACTGCCGCGATGGCAGCAGTATACAGGTAGGCATAGTCTCTGATTTCTACAGACAACACAGTATCCGGATTGCGTACATCCACATTCAGGTGGGGCAGATGCTCCAACACATACCCACCCAACTCCTCGTTGATCCGGGGCGAATCCATGGGGTAGCGCTTATCGCTGCGCCGTGCGCTGACCTTGAAGCTGCCTTTGCAGTCCTTCATCATCTCCACAGCCTGACGGCAGATGGCCCCAAAGTCCTCCTTGCCCATCTCCACGGCCTTGCACAGGCTGTGTACTCCAAAGACCTTGCTGACCCGGCGTATGCCTTCCTCCACGTTATTCAGATCGCTGACATACACCCGGCTGTCACTGAGCCATACATGCCCTCCCAGGTCACGTACGGCGCTTTTCACCCGGTCCACCAGCATACGCAAAAAATAGGGGCGATTTAAGCCCTTCAGATAGATCTCTCCAAATCGAACCAGCAATACCTCTCTCACAAAATGCCCGCTCCTTTATCTGCGCCTGATTTTTCCCAGCTGCGTTGTCTGTTCCACGATCCTCTTTGCGGCATAGGCTGCTTCATCAGGGGTATTTTCCATGGAAAAGCTGATGCGTACCGTGCTGTCAATGACCTCAGGCGGCATCTTCATAGCCATGAGCACCTGGGAACGCTTCCCCTTTTTTGAGGAGCAGGCGGCTCCTGTACCGATGTAGATTTCCTCCGCTTCCAGGGCATGGACCAAAGTTTCTGCCCGCACCAGCGGAAAGGACACGGCCAGGATATGACCGGCGCTCTCCATGTCCTCCGGAGGCTTACCGATGACCCGATGATCGATCCCCGAGGCAGCCAACTCCGCTAGCACTATTTCCTTGAGCACCTTCATGTGAGCAGCGCATTCATCCAGTGAGGGATAGCGCTGGATGGCGGCCCTGAGCCCGGCGATGCCGGGAGTATTCTCCGTGCCGCTGCGCAGGTTGCCCTGCTGCCCGCCCCCCACCACAAGAGGACGGATTCTGTGACCGCTGCGCACCACCAGAGCCCCTACACCCCTGGGACCATGCACCTTATGAGCGCTGATGGCATAGGACTGAACGGCAAGTTTTGCCATGGAGAATGGATGCCGCAGGTATCCCTGCACCCCGTCCACATGAATGGCCGCCTGTGGCGCCAGCCGATCCCTGAGACGGACCAGCTTCTCCAGTGACATGGCCACCCCGGTTTCATTGCAGACCTGCATCACGCAGATCAGCCGCACTCTCTCATCCAAAAGGGCTTCCAGGCCCTCCATATCCACGGCTCCATCCTGAGTCAGTGGAATTTCCTCTGTGGTGTGGCCGTACAAAGCCGCTGCCTCCAGGCAGGCGTTTTTAACAGCCGGATGCTCTGCCCCGCTGAAGAGTATGACTCCGCCGGGTCGCTGGACAGCCATGTAGCCCATGATCGCCAAATTATTGCTCTCCGTGCCACCGGAGGTAAAAAGCACATCCCTCTCCATGGCCCCCACGCTGCCGGCCACCGCCTGACGAGCCAGGCTTAGTTCCTGCTCTGCCTTCATGGCAGGAGCATACAGTGCGGAAGGGTTCCAATAGCACTCCCGCATACAGGACGCAACCGCAGACACCGTTTCATCAAAAGGTCTGGTTGTAGCCGCGTTATCAAGATATATCGCCATGGATACCCCTACTCCCGGTATGCGCCGCGAGGCAAATACTTCTTGATCATGTCCACCATTTCAGTGGAGGGCTCCAGGACGATGATGTTCTTGTCGGACTCCTTTTGATAATAGAAGTAGTATAGCTGTGCCCCCCGATTTAAAAACCAGTTCCTGCGTTTCAGCCCCGGCATATTGATGATTTTGCGAAAGCCTTCGCTGTCCACAGGGCCAAAGGCTTCCACATTCTTCACCCGCATGGTGCCAAGGCTTTTGCGCTTTTGATTGTTGAACACCTGCGCAAAATCCAAATCACCATTGGTGAAGGTATACTCATATTCAGTACGCAAACGGTCTTTACGCAGGAACAGCAGCACCGCGCTGCCCACGAATGCAGCGGCGATGATAAGCCCCAGGACGCTGAAGCTCATCAGCAGGCTGGAGATCATCATAAATCCGATCACCGCAGTGATAAACATTATCAGGGTTGCCAAATAATAAACCACATCCTGCAATCCCCGGTTCTTGCTGACGACAACTTCCTCCATAAAATGATCCATGGCCATGGTTTGTGCCTCCTTGCCTTTAGCGATGTTCTTATGTGCATTGCCCTGCGGCAGGACTAGACTACCTTGGGCATCCAAAGAGCCCAGTACCCCAAGGCCACGAGAATCCCCACAATGGCTCCGCCCAGTACCTCCAGAGGGGTATGACCCACCAACTCCTTGAGTTCCTCATCGGAAATGGGCTTGCCATTGATGAGCACATCTTTGAGGATCTGATTGATGACGGTGGCCTGTGTGCCGGTTTCCCGGCGTACTCCCGCCGCGTCATACATCACCACCAGGGATAAAACAGCGCAAGTGGCGAAAGCAGCGGTCTCAAAGCCATGCAGGAACCCAACCATCATGGCCAGGGATACCACCAGGGCCGAGTGGGAACTGGGCATGCCGCCGGAGCCCCAAAAGCGACGGATATCAAACCGGCGCTCCAGGACGGCATACAGCACAACCTTGAGCGTCTGGGCCGAAAACCATCCCAGCAGGGCGCAAAAAAGCGCCTCATTTTGAAAGATATCCAGGACTGAATACGCCTTCAAGGCTCCACCTCTTCCCTTTGCCTTTCTGAACGTTTATCATACAACACTTACTTCACACGCACAAGGGTTTCCTGGGCCAGAACCTGCAGGAATTCGCCGGAAGAGCCGAAGCATTCCAATGCCTCCACGGCGTCCCGCACCGCCAGCTCCGCATCCCGGCGGGTCTGTTCGATGCCTACAACGGCAGGCCAGGTCATCTTTCCCCGAACCGCATCCATACCGGTATGCTTTCCCATGGCCTGGGCATCCCCGGTGAGATCCAGCAGATCGTCCACCATCTGAAAGGCCAGCCCAAGGCTTTCGCCATAGCGTTGCCCGCAGCGGAGCTGCTGGTCGCGCGCATCGGCCAAAAGCAGACCGGCCAGCACCGGAGCAGTGATCAGATCCGCCGTTTTATGCCGGTGGATGTAAGCCACCAACTCCCCCTGGGGCATGCTCCCTTCCAGCTTCACATCCAATGTCTGCCCCGCGATCATTCCCCGGACTCCGGCCTTTTCGGCAATTACCTTGATCGCGGCCAGGGCCTGAACCGGCTTTTTGACGCATACAGGCGCGGAAAGCATCGTCTCATATGCCATGTTCAGCAGCCCGTCACCGGCCAGAATGGCGATGTTCTCTCCGAAGACCCTATGGTTGGCGGGCTTCCCCCTACGATAGTCGTCATCGTCCATGGCAGGCAGATCGTCGTGAATCAGGGAATAGGTGTGAATCATCTCCACAGCGGCGGCAAAAGGCAGGGCCTCTTGCCAATCTTCCCTTAGCAGGGCATAGGAGGCCAGCAGCAGAACGGGCCTGATTCGCTTACCGGGCAACAGCAGGCTATAGACCATCGCGCTTTTAAGGGGCTCAGGCACCTCCCCTTCCAAAGGGGTCGTCCCGGAAGCACAGGTGACAAGTTCCCCTGATCCGCTTTGAAGAAGAGAAAGGTTGGTCAACACCTCATCCACTGCCTGCCGATAGACCGCATATCGTTCCAGCATCCCTTACTCCTCCACTCCCGGGAACCCGTCTGGGTGAAGCTCGTCCAGGAGTGTCGCCTGATGGGCCACATCACTGGGCAGAGGCTTTGCTTCCAATCCGCCCCCCAGTTTGATCTCCATCATCCGGGCTTTGGCCTGTGCCAGCTCCCCCTGGAGGGTGACGGAAAGCTTCATGCCCTCCTCATAATCCTTCAGCAACTCATGAAGGGACAAATTGCCCTGTTCCATCCTCTGGGCCAGGGCTTCCAGCTTTTCCAACCGTTGTTCAAAGGACAGGCTGTCTTCCTGCGCTTTTTTTACCTTTGCCGCCATGGTCCTTCCTCCTTACGTACCTGCGTGACAGTCGCTCTCAGTTCCCCGTCCCGCATCAACACTCGAATATCGGTGCCAGCAGGGACGTCTTCCACCTGCCGAAGCAGCTCTTCCTCTTTAAGCACCAGTGCGTATCCCCTGTCAAGGGTAGCCATGGGGCCTGCCGCTCTCAGCCTGACCTCGCTCTGGGCCAAGGCATGGGCTTTGGTGGTTATGGTGACCAAAGCGGCGGTTTCCAACCGTTGAGAAGCCTGCTGTACCCTGGCAAGCATCACTTGGCTTCGCTTCTGTGGGCTGGCCTCGCTGAATCTCTGTCCCAGGGAGGACAAGGCCATCTGCCGATCATTGATGCCAAACTGGCAAGCCCGCTCTACCCTGGCCGCGAATTGGGATATCATCTCCAGCAGCCCTGCTCTGGGCTGCACCACCAGTTCCGCCGCGGCCGATGGCGTGGGAGCCCGCAAATCCGCTACAAAGTCTGAAATGGTCACATCCGTTTCATGTCCCACAGCGCTGACCACAGGCTTTTGGCATGCAAAGATGGCGCGGGCTACCACTTCTTCATTGAAAGCCCACAGGTCCTCCATGCTGCCGCCACCGCGGCCCACAATGATCACATCCACCTCAGGGAGTTGGTCCAGCGCTTGGATACCCCGGGCAATCTCCTGGGCGGCTCCCTCCCCCTGCACCTGTACAGGGCAGAGAACCAGCGGCATGCCTGGGTTTCTGCGCCAAGCCACCCGAGCAATGTCATGAACCACGGCCCCGGTCTTGCTGGTGACAATCCCCACCCCCTTGGGCAACAGGGGCAGGAGCTTTTTGAGGGCCGGATCAAACAGCCCCTCATGGGATAGCTTCTGCTTGAGCCTTTCAAACCGGGCGTACATCTCTCCGATGCCGTCCTGCTCCATGGCTTCGGCGTAAAACTGGTACTGACCTGTTTTGGCATAGAGGCCAACGCTCCCCAGCAGCCGTACCTGCTGCCCATCCACCGGAGCAAATGCTACGGTGATGGCCCATTGGCGGAACATGGCGCATGAAATCGCGCTTTGGCTGTCCTTTAGGGTAAAGTACCAGTGCCCTGACACATGGCGCTTCAGGTTGCTGATTTCTCCCCGCAGGCAGATGCCATGGAGTATGGGGTCGCCGGCCAAAGTCCGGCGTACATACTCGTTCAATTCTCCTACGCTGAAGGTGACGGACGTTTGCTTCATTGCCCTGCCCAGGCTTCCTCCGCCGCCAATACGGTGTTTTCCATCAGCATGGCGATGGTCATCTTCCCCACACCACCGGGAACAGGTGTGATATAAGCGGCCCTTTCACTGACTGGGCCGAAGTCCACGTCTCCGCACCATTTGCCGTCCACCCGGTTCATCCCCACATCCACCACCACGGCTCCATCCTTCACCATATCCGCCGTAATAAACCTTGGCCTGCCAATGGCCACCACCAGGATGTCCGCTTGCCGGGTATGTGCAGGCAAGTCCTGGGTGCGGCTGTGGCACATGGTCACAGTGGCGTTCTCCTGCAATAGAAGCATTGCCATTGGCTTGCCTACAATGTTGCTGCGGCCCACCACCACGGCTTCCTTGCCAGCGATGGAAATGCCCGCGCTTTTTAGCATATGCATCGCACCCTTGGGGGTACAAGCTACAACACCCTTGTCTCCCCGCATCAGACGTCCTGCGTTGATGTCGTGGAAACCGTCCACATCCTTGCCCGGCAATATAAGCGCCAATGCCCGGGCTTCGTTTAGACCCTTGGGCAGAGGCAACTGTACCAAAATCCCATGGACGGAGGAATCTTCATTGGCCGCCCGAATGGCCTCTTCCAGTTCCTCCTGGCTCGCGCTCTGGGGAAGGCGCAGAATCCTGGAGCGTAAGCCCAGCCGTTGGCAGGCCTTTTCCTTGTTGTTCACATAGGTCTGGCTGGCCGGATCCTCCCCGACCAGAATCACCATCAGACCCGGTATGCATCCCTTGGCCTTCAGAGCGTCCACCCGATCCCTGACCCGGTCCTCTACTCCCTGGGCGATGGCCTTTCCATCCAACAATACTGCCGCCATAAGCTCCTCCTTCGTGTCCGCTCCAGTATTTATCTTAGGATTCCCAATATCGCTGCGCTCCAAGCCAGGCGATGCCGGCGGCATTGTCTCCGCTGTACTCCGGCTTGCCAAACATTACGTGAATGGGACTGCCCGTCTTGGAAAGCCGCCTGGCCACCATGTTCTTAAGCAAGCCGGAGGAGGCCACTCCGCCTACCACAAGAGCCTGGCCGGTACCCGCCGCCTTGCATCCCGCCATTAGCAGCCGGGTCACCATTCGGGACAGAAAGTCAAAAACCTCCAAGGCAATCTGCCCGGGGGGCAGATCTCCCTGCATGATCCACCGCCGGCACTGGGCCTCTGCGCCGGAGAGATGGCAGGTAAGATCACCCTTTTGAAAACTGACGGGCAACAGGGAACGAGGGGGCTCGTTGCAGGAGGCAGCCAGTTTTTCGAGCTGTGGCCCGGCAGGAAAAGCCAGACCCAGCGCCACTCCTACCCGGTCCACCAACTGTCCCGAGTGCAGGTCCATGCTCCCCCCCAGAAGGGTCAGTTTGTCCTCCACAGAAAGCAGAAGCTCCGTGGTACCGCCGCTGAGGTGCAGCGCCACAAAGCGCTTACCCGGAGATGAGTTACCAAACTGCCCCGCTGCGATATGACCCTGCTGGTGTGAGAAGGGAAAACAGGGAACACCCAAGGCGCTGGCCAACGACTGGGCATGCCCAAACCCCACCAAAAATACCGGCATATAGCTATCCGCGTCCTCTTTGGGAGCGCGGGATGCAGCAACGGCCATGATCCGCAGCGAAGGATCTCCCAGGCGCTGCTGTAGCTCCTTCATTACCAGGGGAACCTGCCGTACATGCACAAAAACGGCCTCGCTTTGGCGAAGGCCGCATTTTCCGCTATCTACAGGAAGGAGCATGCGCTGTGAGGCCAAAACCTGGCCATCCCGATCTACCGCCGCCACCGAAGTGGTATAGCAACTGGTATCAAAGCCCAGCACAACCTCCATGGCTTACCCCTTCTGCTTGCTGCGGCCGATGGCACCCAATACGCCATTAATATACCGGCTGCTCTTGGGTTCGCTGTACCGCTCCGCCAACTCCATGGCCTCGCTGATGGACACATTATCCGGGATATCCCCGCGGTAGAAGAGTTCATAGGCCGAAAGACGAAGGATGCTTAAATCCACATGGGGCACCCGTGACAAGGCCCAACTGCCGCTGCTGTGCTCCTCAATCACCTGGTCCAGTTCCTGGACATGGGATTTTACCCCAGAAAGCACATCCTCAATATACCGCCTGTCTTCATCTGAGGGCACAAGGGCATCCGGCGCGTTTTTCTCCGCCATGGAAAGCTGCTCATAGACCAGATCCAGGGACTCATCGTCTGCCTCTCCTCCCGTGAGCTGTTCATAGAGAAGCTGCATGGCCGCCTGTCTGGCAATCGAACGCGATGACAATTTCACACTTCATTTCCCTTTTCTAGGTTCTTATTCTCCCTTGGGCGGAAACTGTTTGTTAATCCAGGCCTTAATCGCCGCCGTCTTGTTGGGATTGGCCCCAATCAGATACCCGGCAAAGAAGAACAACGCCACCATGAGCGTTCGCCAAAAGCCCAAAAACAGCAGCATGAACGCCAAGACAACGCCCAGTACGCCTGTAGCCACGCCGCAGGCGGGTGTGCCGATACGAAAGCAACTGCTCCATAAACCCTTGCGCTCGTCCATCATTCATTCTCCTTCCCATCGCTGTCCAAGCTTTGTTCTTCATCGCTGTGCAAACTGCCTTGGGTTGTTTCGGCCTGAAGTTCCTGAATTGCCTCCTGTGCAGGCTCAGGCTCCTGAGCGGATACCGGCTCGGTCTCCGTTTCGCTTGGCTGCTCAATATCCTGCTGGACTACGGGCTCGCCCTCTTCCGGTTCGATCGGCTCACCAGGCTCTTGGGCTCTTGGCGGTTCCTGGGGAGCCTCCTGACGGAAAAGCCGCTGATGCATGGGTTCCTTGACGGCTTTGCTTTCGGCGGACGAAGCGGGCTCCGGCTGTGCCATCCACCCAAAGCTGTCCTGGGCGGCATTGTTTTTTGCTGCCACACAAGCATCCGCTGCCTGCAAATCCGGAACCATCATCTCCTCATTTTTGGGCGGCTGGTTGGCTGTCTCCACCATCACCCGGACCTCTTTTACATCCACGCCGGAGCAGGAGGTGATGTAATGTTTGATCTGCTTTTGCAGGGCATTCACCGTCAGGGGAATGTTCACTCCATTGGCCAGGGAGATGCGAAGATCCACCACCACTCCCTCCCGGTTGCGGTAGAGGCGGGTACGGATGACCTTGAGGTCTTCATGGGGATCCACGCACTTTTTGACCATGTTCTCCATGGCGCTCATGGAGATGCTCATGTCCCCGTATTCCGTATGCTGAATGATAAAACCCCGGTCCTTCCGCCTGCGAAAAAGCAGGGAGATGCCATGGAGTCCCAACACTACCAGGATCAGCCCAATCCCGATGGTAACAATCCGTTGCCAGGGGAGAAAATCTCCCTGAAGAAAGCTCTGGATGGTTTGGTCCACCTGGAAGGGAAAGATCCCGATAGAGAGGATCAGGAGGCATACGCCCAGAAACAGCAGCACAAGCCCTGCCAGTGCCGCAATCAATCTGTTCGACCACTTGATATTCATTGGCTTAACCTCCTGGGACAGATCTGTCCTCTGTGGGAAAAAGGAAAAGCATTACCCACAGGTAAAATGCTTTCCCTCTACGAGATTCGCAACTGAAAGCCTATCATTCCTGGGATTCTTCCTGGACCTGCTCCTGGGGCTCGGTTGCATCTTGGGGTTCGGCATCCGGCTCTGTGGGCTGTTCCAGTTCATCCTCCCGGATATCCCAGGTGATTTGCGGAGGTTGCTCCTGGGCTGCTTTGGCTGCTTTCCCCTTTTTCTCGGGCTTGTGCTTGCCTTCGATGACTACGGGAGTGGAAGCGCTTTGCAATGTGGCCTGCGTCTCCTTGTTTTCCTTCTCGAAGCTGACCCCCTGCACATGCACATCCACACGGACCACATGCAAGCCGGTCATCGCCTCGATGGCCTTACGCACATTCTCCTGTACGTTCAGAGCTGCTGTTTGAATGGGAGTGCCGTACTCCACGATGACATACAAATCCACGGACGCCTCTTCGGAACCGATTTCCACACGAACGCCCTTGGTAATGTTCTTGTTGCGGCCGAAGACCTCGGTAATCCCACCGCTGGTGCACATTCCGGCAATGCCTTCCACCTCGTTGGCGGCTACGCCGGATATCACGGCAATCACCTCGTTGGCATAGGTGATGGTTCCGGTGGAATCATCGTTCTGGTCCAGGCTGAGGGGTAAATTATCTTTCTTGGCAGCCATGGGCTACGCACCTCCTAGGGCTCTGCCTGCTGCCGGGTGGCAGCGGTCAGCAACAAACAACGTCAACTCATAGTATAGCAGATTTTGCACGGTCTGACAACGGGCCATTCATCGCTTTTCGGTCTGTAATACATCAATGTGCAGCTGGTCCAGCTGTTCCTTTTGTACAGGGGCGGGGGTATCCATCATCAGGCAAGCGCCATTTTGAATCTTGGGGAAGGCCAGCACGTCCCGCAGACTTTCCGCTCCGGTGAGCATCATGACCATCCGGTCGATGCCAAAGGCAAAGCCTCCATGGGGCGGGGTGCCGTACTGGAATGCCTCCAACAGGAACCCAAACCGGCTCCAGGCTTCCTCCCGGGTAAATCCAAGCAGACGGAGCATCTTTTCCTGAAGCTCGCTCTGGTGGATACGGATGGAACCGCTTCCCATCTCCACTCCATTGAGCACCAGGTCGTAGGCTTTGGCCCGGACCGCACCGGGATCGGTTTCCATCAGGGCCACGTCCTCCTGCATCACGTTGGTGAAAGGATGGTGCATGGCATTAAAGCGGTTGCTTTCCTCATCCCACTCCAGGAGCGGGAACTCGGTCACCCACAGGAGATCATACCGGTTTGTGTCTATCAGGCCCAGTTCCCTGCCCAGGCGCAGGCGAAGCTGCCCCATGGCGGTAAGGGCTATGTTTCGCTTGTCCGCAATCACAAAGATCGCGTCTCCCGCCTGGGCTCCCAGAGCATTCAGTAGCCGCTGCATACTGTCTCCCTGCATGGCCTTGGCAAAGCTGGAGCGCAGCGACCCGTCCTCGGCCACCACCGCCCAGGCCAAGCCCTTCACATGGTACGTTTTCACAAACTCTCCCAGAGCGTCGATCTCCTTGCGGCTGAACCTGGCCGCGCCCTTGGCGCACAGACCGCAGACGGTCTGTCCTCCTTCCAAGGCGCTTTCAAAAACCTGAAAGCCGCAGCCCTTCACCGTTTCACTCACATCGGATATCTCCATGGCAAAGCGCGTGTCCGGCTTATCGCTGCCATAGCGCGCCATGGCTTCCCGCCAGGTGATACGCGGCAGAGGCTGGGGGATGTCAATATGCATCAGTTCCTTGAACACATGCCGGTAAGCGCCCTCCACCACAGCCTGGATGTCGTCGGGCTCAATGAAGCTCATTTCCATGTCAAACTGAGTGAACTCCGGCTGACGGTCGGCGCGGCCATCCTCGTCCCGAAAGCAGCGGGCTACCTGATAGTACTTGTCCAGGCCGGAGAGCATCAAAAGCTGCTTGTAGATTTGGGGGCTCTGGGGCAAGGCGTAGAAACAGCCGGGCTTCACCCGGGCAGGCACCAAATAGTCCCGGGCTCCTTCAGGGGTGGACTTGGTGAGTATGGGGGTCTCCACCTCAACAAAGCCCTGGCTGTCGATGTATTCCCTCAGCAGGCGCACCACTTGGTGGCGGGTACGCAGCATCTGCTGCATGCTGGGACGACGCAGATCCAGGTAACGGTACTTCAGACGCAAGGCCTCCTGTTCCCTGGTTTCTTCCTCAATATAGATGGGAGGCGTTTTGCTGGTGTTTAGGATGGTAGCCTCCTCCACAATCACTTCGATCTCGCCGGTTTTCAGCTTGGCATTCACCGCCTCGGGGACACGCTTGGCCACCTTGCCGTGAACCTCCAGCACATACTCCCCATGTAGACTCTCCGCCAACGCAAAAAGATCCGGGGAGAGCGTATTGCCGTCAAAAACCACCTGCACAATACCCGTATGATCTCTCAGCCATACAAAGATCAGCCCTCCCAGATTCCGGGAGCGCTGCACCCAGCCCTTGAGCACCACCGATTGTCCGGCTTCCTGGATCGTCACCTGTCCACACATATGGGTCCGGTTGTTCATATCCTGCTCCTCCCCGCCTTATGGGCGGATGCGTTTTTTAATTGCCTCGGGGGCATCGGAAAGGGACACTTCCCATTCTTCCCTGGTGCTCATATCCCTGAGCTTCACGGCGCCTCTTAAGGCTTCCTCGTCTCCCAGGATGGCCATGTTGCGGGCACCCAGCTTGTCGGCATATTTAAACTGCGCCTTCAGGCTTCTGAGCTGATGATCCATGTCTGCCCGGAGCCCGACCTTGCGGAAGGAGTCTACCAGGGTGAAGGCATGGGCGGCAAGGCCTTTGTGAAGGCATGCCACAAAGACCTCCGGGGACTCCTCCTCCACAGTCAAAAGGCATTCCCCTTCCTCCAACTGTTCCAATAGCAGGAGAACCCTTTCGATACCCATGCCAAAACCAACCGCGGGGATAGCCGGACCGCCCAACTCCTCCACCAGGCCGTCGTAGCGTCCTCCGCCGCAAACGGTGAGAACCCCCGTGCGTGTTTCCGTGGTGACCTCAAAGACCGTCTTGGTGTAATAGTCCAGACCCCGGACGATGCGGGGGTCGATGGAATAGGCCAGACCGGCCACGGACAAATATTCCTTTAACTGATCAAAATGCTCCCGGCACTCGTCACAGAGGCAATCCAACATTACCGGCGCGTCGTGAAGCTCCCTCTGGCAGGACTCCTCCTTGCAGTCCAGTACCCGCATGGGGTTGGACTGGACCCGGTCGATGCAAGCGTTACAAAGCCTGTCCTTCTTGCCCTCCAGATATTGCCGGAACTTCTGTTGATAGGTGGGACGGCACTTGGGGCAACCGATGGAATTGATCCGGGCTGTCAGGTTCTTGAGCCCAAAACCTGCCAGAAGTTCCAGTACGATTTGGATCAGTTCCGCGTCCACCGAGGGCTGGGACGCGCCAAAGCACTCCATTCCAAACTGATGGTGCTCCCGCAGACGGCCGGACTGGGGCGCTTCATAACGAAAATGGGGCGCGTTTACATAGTACATTTTCAGTGGCAGGGCCTGGGCATACAGCCCGCTTTCAAGCAGAGCCCGGACGGTGCCCGCCGTGCTTTCCGGCTTGAGGGTAACACTTCGCTCCCCCTTGTCCAGAAAGGTATACATCTCCTTGCGCACCACATCGCTGCTCTCCCCGGCGGAGCGAGCGAAAAGCTCCGTATATTCCAGCACCGGGGTCCTGATCTCCCTGTATCCCGCCAGCAGCGCCGCCCGGCGCATGGCTGCCTCCACGGCCCGCCACCGGGCGCTTTCCGCCGGAAGCACGTCCTTCATTCCCTTGGGCACCTTGATCTGCATGGGGCTCACTTGGCACAACCTCTTTCAAAGCCATAGGTATCAAGATATGAAGGGATTATACATGGAGGGAAAACCCATTGTCAAGGAAGAGCCCGGCGGGTGCAGGTTCCTCCGGCCTGCCTCCGTTCTCCCCTCGAGTCTTCCTCACCATGTTTACTTCAGCAGCGTTCCCTTCATGCGCTCATATTCCTCCCAGGATATCAGCACCTCCCGGGGCTTACTGCCCGTTGACTTGCTGACAATCCCGCGAACCGCCATGTCATCGATCAAGCGGCCTGCCCGGGCATAACCGATCTTCATACGCCTCTGCAACATGCTGATACTGGCCTGTCCGTCGGATATCACCATCTCAATGGCTTCCTGGAGCCTGTCGTCAACGCCGCCGTCGCCCATGTCATCCAGTCCCGAAATGGGATTTTCCGCCGCTTCGATGGATTCAAGGATGTTGGGATCAAACTCCACATGGGCATGGGTTTTGATATACTCCACCACCCGCTCGATCTCTCCGTCGCTTAAGAAGCAACCCTGCACCCGGGTGGGTGTGCTCTCGCCTGTGGGGAAGTAGAACATGTCGCCGCGCCCCAGCAGCTTTTCCGCGCCATTGGCGTCCAGGATGGTGCGGCTGTCGATGCTGGAGGATACGGCAAAGGCGATGCGGGAAGGAATATTGGCCTTGATCAGGCCGGTAATCACATCCACAGTGGGCCGTTGGGTAGCTACCACCATGTGCATGCCCGCCGCCCGGGCCAGCTGTGCGATACGGATGATGCTCTCCTCCACTTCCTTCTTGCAGTTGAGCATCAGATCCGCCAGCTCGTCGATGATGATGACGATGCGGGGCAGCTTCTCCTCGTCCGGGCCCAGCTTGGCATTATAGGCACTCAGCTCCCGTACGTTTTTGCTCTGCATCTTGTGGTAGCGGTCCAGCATCTCCGCCACAGCCCAGGCCAGCGCGCCTGCCGCTTTATGGGGATCGCTGATCACCGGAATGAGCAGGTGGGGAACCACGTTGTAGCTTTGCAGTTCCACCACCTTGGGATCAATCATGATCATCCGCACTTCCTGGGGGGAGGCCCGGAAAAGAAGGCTGTTGATAATGGTGTTAATGCATACGGATTTACCGCTGCCGGTTTGGCCTGCAATGAGCAAATGGGGCATTTTCGCCAGATCGCACAAAATCGGCCTTCCGGCGATATCCCTTCCCAATGCCACGGTGAGGGGAGACTTGGCTGCGCTCATCTCCGGGCTCATGAGCACCTCGGACAAGGAAACACTGACGATCTCCTTGTTGGGGATCTCGACCCCAAAGAGGTTGGTTCCCGGAATGGGGACTTCGATGCGCACTCCCCCGTTGGCCGCCAGTTCCAGGGCAATGTTGTCAGCGATGCTGGTGATCCGCTTCACATTAATACCACTGGAAACCAAGCCCAGCTCAAAGCGGGTTACAGCCGGGCCATGGGTTACCCGCTGAACCCTCGCTTCAATCCCGAAACTCTCCAGGGTGCTTTCCAAACGAGCCGCGTTTTCCGTATCCTGGGCGCGGGTATCCACCTGCCGGCGCTGGCTCTGGTTTAGAAGTTCAACAGGAGGAAAGGCGTAGGGCGACGCAGCCTTCTTCTGTGCCGCGGCTTGCTGGGTTGCTTTTGTATCGGGCAGCTGGAGGTCAGGTTCATCCAATCGACGGCCGCTCATGGTGGGTTGTTGAATCGCCCCTTGTCCGGTAGACCCGACAGGCCGCCGATAGGCCGCTTGTTTATCCACAACTGGGCTGGGCATCTGAGGCGCAGGGGAAGAGGACTCAAAAGTCCCGCCCTCGTCCTGACTGTCCGCAGCCACAGGCGCGAGACCGGGAGAAAACGACTGCTCCAACTCGGCCTTGCGCCGCAGGATTTCTTCCATTCTCCGGGTTACCTTTTGCGAGGCCCGGTCCTTTCCGGTCTTTCCCCCGACTCCAGCCTGTTCCCCCACCTCGCTGGGGGTAAAGACCATCTCCGCTTGCACCACAGACCGGCCAACCGAACCGGAAGCCGCTTTCGCTTTCGTCTTTTCCGGGCTTTTTTTCCAGGGAGGGGTCTCGTTGCTGGGAGTTACCACAATTTCATCGTATAGAGCAGCCTGGCCAGGATTTCCCATCCTGACAGCGGGTTGACCAAAATCGGGAACGGTCTCTGAGAATCCGTTCTGGACCATGCCCTGCATCGCCTGGTAGGGAACAGGCATCATGCCCACCGGCATAACAGGCCCTTGGGTGGGAAAGGCCATTCCTCCCTGGCCCCATGCGGGAGCCTGCGCTTCCATCTGGACCGCATCCTGCTGCTTTCCCTTTTTTCCCTTGCGCAGATAGGATGGCTGGGCAAGACCAGCAGCCCCTGCGATCTGCATGGCCTGCTGCCGGCTTGCCTCCTGTTCTTGTAACAGGCGCTGCTGCTGCCTGGCAAGAAATCTTTCATCGGTTCTTCTTTTAAACTCGCGTCCGATCTGGATCAGATCAAAGCGGGAGAACAGCATCACGCAGCCGATACAAAGCAGCACCAGCACCACCATGCTGCCCGTGGTTCCCACATAGGTCCACAGAACCCAGCCCAGGAGCATGCCCAGAGCTCCGCCAAAGGTGTTGTATTTATCGCAAAGCTGATAGGAACCCTCCAACATGCTCAGAAAGCTTTCCGGCTCCGGAGAAAGCCGATTGCGGTTGTACTGACCCACGTGTGCCATGAAGCTGTCCGCGCCTACGGAACTGAGCAGGTTGAAGATGGCCAGAATGGACAGATACAGGATGAACATCAGGATAATTCCCCGCAGAGGCATGCTCTGGCGGGCCGAAAAGCACAGGAGTACCCCACCCCAAATGAGAAACACCGGGATTCCCAGGCACAATACACCGCCCAGGCCCCTCATCACAGCCCGCACCATCTCAAAGGCGGATCCACGCAGCCCAGCCATCATGGACAACAAACCCAAAAGCCCTAAGGCAATCAGCACGATACCTGTCACGCTGCGGAGCATCAGGGATTCAGACGAATATTCTCGCGCAACTTTTTTTTTACCGCGCCCCTTGTGTTGCATTCTAAGCCTCCATGATGATTTCGTGTTGCCTACTTCATCAAGCGGATGGAATGGAGAATCCCCGCCTCATCCGCGTGCAGCCGAAGCTGGTACTCACCAAAGGTATAAAAATCGCTCTCTCCCGAGGGGATGCCATAATCATAAGCCAGGCTCTCGTTAAAGGTTGCCGTTTGCTCCGGTTCTCCCAGAATCTCGCGCCAGCGTTCCCGGGCGGTAATTCCCGGCTGAATACCAAACAGGCTCAACCGGGTACTTTGCAGCCCCTCCACCACCGAATGCTCATATCCGCCGGTCAGGGCATCAGACAATACAAGCACTTGACGAAAAATGGGGGCCTCCATCTGGTAATACTTCCCCGCAGGATACTGATCGGGCTCCCGGAGCAGCCGGTACCTGGCCACCACATCAGGTAAGGTGTCTCCAATTTTTACGGGTACATGGAGTAAACGTCCGCTCGCTACCGTCTCCCGGACAGCCTCCTTGATCTGGGCATCAGACATCTGCTTGGGCTTCACATCCAACCGACCCAATACGCCATCCCAGTTCAGCCAGTCCGCCAACTCCTCATAGTAAAACTGCCCCGCACCCGCATAACCGCTGACCAGGGAAAGCTGGGAGTAAGGATAGTAAAAGGTGATTCCATCCTCGTCCAGTGCAAAATTTTCAACAGGGAGGGGCATGAACTCGCTGTTGTTCAGATAGCCTGACAGTTCCTCCGTCAGTGTCATCTCCAGGATTTCCTCCATCTTTGCGGCAGCATCCTCCAACTGTGTGAACAACTCCGCTGCCTTAATGGGCTTTCCGGTCTGCAAATCATAGGTGAGCGCTGTAAAAGCTTGTCCCTCCCGGCCATTGGGCATTTGGCCCTTGGCTGAAAATGTAATGCTCAGTACATCGCTGTGTAAAAAGGCCTGGTAATCCACCACCAGGCTCAAGCCGTTTCCCCCCAGGGTACTGAGGGACACCAGATGCTTGGCGATGTCCCCGCGAAGGATGATATCGTCGTTAACGGCCTGCTGAGCGATTTCGTCCGCCAGACCTTCAAGTTGGGGATAGGCCACCAGGTTTTCCCCGATGGCCGTGCGTACGTCTTTCAGCGTTGGAGAATCCGCCCGGGCCAGCGAAAAGCAGCCCAAGACCAGCATGCATCCGACACAAAGAACCGGCAGAATTCTCCTCATGGTACCCGTCATGGCCCTCTTCCCTTCCCTGTAACAGTACCTTTCATTATACAGCGAAAGAGGAAGTGTTGCAAGTTTGTTACACAGTTCGCCAAAGTTTTTATGAAGATGTTTCCGAATCCAAAACATATTGGGGAATCGGCGTAAAAATTGGCTGGAGCTGTATCCCGGAAAGGGCAGATACTACAGCCTTGGGAAGCAGGGAGAATTCTGTCACCAAAGATCGGGGTTTATGGAAAGGATCGTCCTGGGTGTATGGCACAAAGTATACATTCCGCCGGGCAAGCAATATGCCGATGTTCTGTGCGGCGGTGCTCAGTCCGTCATTGGTTGATACGGCAAGCACCAGGGGACGGTCATTGCGCAGATGAGATTTTGCGCCAAGCAGTGCAGGGGTGTCATAGATGCCGTTTGCCAGCTTTGCCAGGCTGTTGCCTGTGGCGGGCGCAATCACATAGGCATCCGTCAGCCGTTTTGGCCCAATGGGTTCTACCTGCTGCAGGGTGGTAAAGGGCTCCCTCCCGGTAATTTCCAAAGCCCGTTCCCAAATGGACTGCGCGGTCTGGAAGCGGGTATCCAAAAGGGCTATATTGAACGAGAAGATGGGCTGTACCTCATATCCGCGCCGTACCAGTTCCTCCATCTGCACCAGCGCCTTGTCAATGGTACAGAAGGAGCCGGTGAGCGCAAAGCCAATCACGGTTTTCTTCATGGGGTTTCCCCTCCCGTCAGGTGAACAATTGCGTCATACAGAGCCTGAGCGGCGCTTTGGGGGGCGTAGCGGGCCGGGATTCCCGGCAGGAGGACCACCGCCAGGCCCAGGGCCTGGGCAGCCTCCCGATCAAAACCATAAGGCGCGCTGGCCAACTCCAGCAGCAGCGCGTCCCTGGAAAACGCTTTCAGCCCCTCCTCCATCATCACCCTGGCTGCCACGGTATTCAGAAAAATCTGGGTCTGTCTGGCCGCGGCGGGAAGATCCTCCAGAGGGATGGCCTCCATCCCGTCATCCCGTGCCTGTTGTCGGGCCCTCTCACTGCGGGCGGCCACGGTTACAAGGCCTCCCAGGGCGTGAAGTTTACGGGCCAGGGCACGGCCAAAGCGCCCATAACCCACCACCAGATCCCTTGATCCGGCGATGGTATAGGGAACCTGTTTCATGGCATAGCATATTGCCCCCTCGGCGGAGATCTGGGCGTTGGCTTCCAAAAACGTCTCATCCTGCCCATAGGCAGAAAGGCACAAGCCTTTTTGCATCCATTCCACGGCAGAAAGCTCCTGATACAAGTCATCGCCCATAAGAACATAAGTTCCTGCCTTGGCCTGGGCCAGAATTTGCAGGGGGTTGATGGAAAGCCCGCGAGGGTTTGGTACCAGGCCCTTGGGTGCAGAAAAGGGGTAGGGAAACAGCACAATGTCTGCTTCACCGATAGGGCAGGCTTCCTCCTCCGGGCGCAAACCCAGGGTATACACCCTGTTTCCTTCTTTTTCAAGCAGCGAGGTCAGGCGCTCCGCGCGCTCATCGCCGCCAATCACTACGGCTTTTATCAAAAAAATCGCCTCCCACCAATGCTGATGCAGCATACTATGCGGAAGGCGATGGCAAGTGCGGCCTTACAATCCTTTACAGGGTGTGAACCACCTCATTGGCAAGATCCAGATGCCGACCGCAAAGGGTCAATTCCAAAGGCTTCCCTTGAAGCAGGCTGATCCTGGCCTGCTCCCGGGTGACCTCCAGGCGGAGGAGCCGCCCCCTGTACTGGAACTGGAAGGAATAGCCCTCCCAAGCCTTGGGCAAAAAGGGTGACAGGGACAAGCCCTCCACCGTTCGCATCCCTGAGAAGCCCTGTGCGATTGACAGCCAGCTGCCCGCCATGCTGGTGATGTGCAGCCCATCCTGGGTATCCCGGTTGATGTTGTCCAGGTCCAACCGGGCCGTGCGCTGGTACATCTCCACCGCCTTGTCCTGATAGTCCAGTTCCGCAGCCAGTATGCTGTGAACGCAGGGAGAGAGGCTGCTTTCATGGACGGTCATGGGCTCGTAAAAGTCAAAGTTGCGCCTCTTGGTCTCCCGGTCATACAGGTGTCCCAGAAAGTACAGCCCCTGCAGAACGTCTGCCTGCTTGATAAAGCAGGAACGCAGGATCTTGTCCCAGGACCAGTGCTGGTTGATGGGCCGTTGATCCTGAGGAATGTGAGCGGCAGGCATCAACTCCTTGTCAAGGAAGGTATCGTGCTGTACAAAGACTCCCAACTCAGCATCTTCAGGATAGTACATTCGGGCCACGATGTCCCGCATATAAGCCAGTTCCTCCTGATGGACCCCCAGAGCGTTCAGGCGCTCCTTCCTGACCCTTCCCGCTACGGTGTAGAAAAGCTCGATGCTCCAGGCGGCAATGCGGTTGGTATACCAGTTATTGCTTACATTGTTCTCATACTCATTGGGCCCGGTGACGCCATGGATCATATATTTTTGTGCCCTCTGGGAAAAATGCACCCGGTCCGCATAGAACCTGGCCACCCCACAAAGTACATCAAAGCCCTCCCCTGTGATATACTCGCTGTCCCCGGTATAGGTGGTGTAATGAAAGATGGCATACGCCATGGCCCCATTGCGGTGAATCTCCTCAAAGGTGATCTCCCATTCATTGTGGCACTCGACTCCCGTAAAGGTCACCATGGGGAACAGTGCGCCCTGAAGTCCCTGCCGGCGGGCATTTTCATAGGCGCCATCCAGTTGGAGATACCGGTAGAGCAGAAGCTGCCTGGCCACCTCCTGCCCGGCTACCGCCAGGTAGACGGGCAGGCAGTATGCTTCCGTATCCCAATAGGTGGCCCCGCCGTACTTCTCGCCTGTAAATCCCTTTGGACCGATATTCAGGCGCGGGTCATCCCCGGAATAGGTGCTGAGTAAATGGAACAGATTGAATCGGATTCCCTGCTGGGCGGCGTCGTCTCCCTCGATCCTCACATCGCAATGGGCCCATCGATCCCGCCAAGCGGCGGCGTGTTCCCCCCGCAGTTTTCCATAACCCACCTCCCGTGCCCGGGAGACTGCTCGAAGTGCCAGGGTGGTGAGCACCTTTTCTTCCGCGTCCCGGCTGGTGAAGCACAGGACAAACTTTTCGAGGGTGGCGGTTTCTCCCGCGGGGACCCAGCCGCTGTAGGCAGCCTCGCCATAGCCGCTTTCGAGTTTCCTGCCCTCCGCCTCCAGCCCGTCCGCCCAGCAGCCCATGGCGGCAGCCACGCAAAAGCGGGGTGCGCCAAAGGGATTCTCTTTGGTGCGGGTCAGCAGGGCCAGGCCGTCCTCATTCTCCTCCTCGGCCAGCATCTCCCAGAAGGTTTCGTCATAGTTGCTGTCAAGATTCTTGACCCTCCCCTCCAGATAGGGCCGCATTTCGATTTTTGCTTCAAACTCCGGGGTGATGGCATAGGAAATCGCCAGGAGCTCCTTTTGAGCCAGGGAAACAAACCGCTCCGCAGTGATCCGCACGGTTCCCTTTGGGGTTTTTACAGCAAAGCGCCGGGAGAAGATGCCGTTTTCCATGTCCAGTTCCCGCTCAAAGGAAAGGATCTCCGTCTTGTGCAAATCCAGTGGAACATCATCGATACTCACATGAATGCCCATGAGACGGACCGCATTGATGGCTTTGCCAAAATATTGTGGATAGCCATTCTTCCACCAGCCCACCCTGGTTTTATCCGGAAACCATACCCCGGCCAGGTAGGTGCCCAGATGAGTATCTCCGCTGAAGTCCTCTTCGAAATTCCCTCGCATGCCCATATATCCGTTTCCAATGGAGGTCAGGCTTTCGGATATGCGGATCTGCTTTTCATCCAAGCCCTTTTCCACCACTTTCCAGGGATGAATCTCATATCCCATTATGATGCTCCTCTCCTGCTTTGCCTGCCGATTTGCCTGCAGTGGCTTAATCCGCTCCAGCCCGCCGCTTCCTTGCCATAGGCTATGGCCCGGTTTATAATGAGTATATCATAGAAGAAACGCAGGTGCACCAGTCATGATGATTGCCGATTTGCATATTCACTCCAAGTACTCCCTGGCCACCAGCCGGGATTGCGATGCTCCCCACCTGGATCTGTGGGCCCGCTACAAGGGAATCCACCTGGTGGGCACGGGAGACTTCACCCATCCCCAGTGGCGCAAGGAGCTGCAGATAATGCTGACCCCGGCTGAAGAGGGCCTTTGGCAGCTGAAAAACGAGTACAGGCTACCCGGTGAGGTAGCCCTCACGGCTGCCCCCGTTGATCCCCTGCTACCTGCTGATCCCCGCTTTGTGCTGTCCGCCGAAATCAGCACCATATACAAAAGAAACGGCAAAACACGCAAGGTGCATCATGTGATTTTGGTCCCCAGCATGGAGGATGCGGAAAGCCTGTCCCACAAACTGGAGGCCATCGGAAATCTGCATTCGGATGGCCGTCCGATCCTGGGTATCGACAGCCATGATCTGCTGGAGATCCTTCTGGATACCTGTCCCCAGGCAGTGTACATTCCCGCCCACATCTGGACACCGCATTTTTCCCTGTTTGGAGCATTCTCCGGCTTTGAGACCCTGGAAGAATGCTACGGGGACCTGGCAAGCTATGTTCACGCAGTGGAAACCGGCCTGTCCTCCGACCCTGCCATGAACCGCCGTGTGTCTCTGCTGGATCGCCTGACCCTCGTTTCCAACTCCGATGCCCATTCTCCGGCCAAGCTGGGGCGGGAAGCCAACCTGCTGCGGATTGCACCCTCCTACCCCGCTCTGGCCCATGCCATTCAGACCGGAGAGGGCATGGCCGGCACACTGGAATTCTTCCCGGAGGAGGGCAAGTACCACCTGGATGGCCATAGGGCCTGCGGTCTTCGGCAGGAACCTGAGGAGACGCTGAGAACAGGGGGGCGGTGCCCTGTGTGCGGGAAGAAAGTCACCGTGGGCGTGCTGCACAGGATCGAGGAAATGGCGGATCGCCCTGCAGGCTTTGTGCTGCCCGCCGGCAAACCTTTTGAAAGCCTGATTCCCCTGCCGGAGGTGATCGCGGCCTCTACCGGATCATCCGCTGTCAGCAAGAAGACCCAGGAGCGGTACTTTGCCATGCTAAGGGACCTTGGGCCGGAGTTTACCATTCTGCGGGACCTGCCTACGGAGACCATTGAAGCCTCCGCCGGGCATGCCATCGGGGAGGGCATCCGCCGCCTGCGCGCCGGCAAGGTGGACTGCCTGGCGGGATACGACGGGGAATATGGGACAATTTCCCTCTTCGCACCGGGAGAACTTGAAGTCATCCGCGGCCAGGTATCCATGCTGGGCATCAATTCCATTGGGAAGCGAAAGCCAAGGGAGGATTCCGCAGCCTGGAGGGGAGAAAAGGGAAAGGCCGATGAAAAGGCCTCACCTATCGTTTTGGATAGAAACCCCTCCATGAATACACCGCTCAACCCCCAGCAGGCACAAGCCGTAATGTCAACCGTCCCTACCCTGGCCGTGATCGCGGGCCCTGGCACGGGCAAGACCAAAACCCTGGTGGAGAGGCTGGCCCATCTCCTGGAGGAGGAGCGCATTCCCCCTTCATCCATAACCGCCGTTACCTTTACCAATCAGGCGGCAGAGGAAATGCGCCTGAGATTGGAGACCCGGCTGGGGGGCAAGGCCCGGCTTCGGGGCCTCACCATTGGCACCTTTCACTCCATCTGCTTGCAGTTGCTGGATCCAAAGCCGATATTGGACCCCTCAGAGGCCCTGCGCCTGATGGAAAGGATCCTGACAGAGCATGGTTCTGCCCTTGCTCCGGCCACGTGCCTTGGAATGATCTCAACTGTGAAGAACGGGCAAAGCATACGCTCAGCGGGCCTGAGCCAGGTTCTTTATAATGCCTATCAGGCCGAGTTGGTGCAGCGGAACATTCGGGACCTGGACGACCTGCTGCTGGATGCACTGACCCTGGATCCCCATGAAAACAAACGTTTCACCCATCTGCTGGTGGACGAATTTCAAGACATTAACCCGGTACAACACCGTTTGATCCGCCATTGGAGTGAACATGGCCAGAGCCTGTTCGTAATCGGCGACCCGGACCAGTCCATCTACGGCTTCCGCGGAGCCAATGCAAAATGTTTTGAGGAACTAAAGACCACCCTGCCTCGCCTGGAAACCATCACCCTGCGTCACAACTACCGCTCCACCCCCGCGATCCTGCAAGGGGCACTGGCATTGATCCGGCATAATCCCGGAGAGGTGCGCATGCTGGAGCCCCACCGCAAGGACGTCGCCCCCATACGCCTTATGACGGCGGAGAAGCCCTTTGATGCTGCCATCTGGGTCGCCAAAGATATCAACCGGATGGTGGGCGGCATGGACATGGTGGCAGCCTCCTGGGCAGAACGGCAACGCCAGGAAATACGCTCCTTTTCGGATATCGCGGTACTCTGCCGCACCCGCCACCAACTGGCCTTGATGGAAAGCTGCCTGCGTCATGAGAGCATTCCCTGCGTCATCTATGGCCGGGACGATTTCCTGACGGACCCGGCAGTAGCGGGAACGATTGGCTTTTTCCGCTTCTTGCTGGAACCCCGGGATACCGTTTCCCTGGAAACCTGCCTGCAACGGGTTTGGCGGGTTCCCTCTGTGCTGATCCAGCGTGCCGTATCCTGGGCCATGGAACAGTCAAACTTGAAGGTCGAGGCGGCCCGCCAAGCCTTATCATCCTTTGACGGTTTGCTGCCCTGGCTTGATCTGGTGGACATCTTCCTTCCAAGGGTAGAAAAAGAAAAACCTCGCAAGCTGCTGCAGCAATGGGTGGATATCCGAGGAAAAAACCCTGCCATGGAACAGCTTCTTCACGCTTCTGTCTTCCATGAGGATATGTCCTCTTTTCTTTCAACCTTGCTATTAGGGGAGGATGTCGACCTGCGCCGCCTGAGCGGAAGCCGCACCCCGCGTGAAGCCGTGAAGCTCATGACCATTCACGGCTCCAAGGGGCTGGAGTTCCCGGTGGTGTTTTTAAGTGCAGATGCCTTCCCATTGGCAGGGGATGCACCGGATGCATCCAAAACCGAGGAAGAACGCAGGTTGTTCTTTGTGGGCATGACACGAGCCAAGGACGAGCTGATTGTAACCGCTTCCCAGGAGGATCTGTTGTTTGTGGCGGAAATCAAATCCCATGCCCAAAGGGGCAGAATCCCTGGTCGTAAGCAGCCGGAGAGGGCCGAGCAACTGTCCCTGATTTAAAAACGTTGTTGAGAGGGCAAGCCCGCTTCATCATGATAAAGCGGGCTTGCCCAATGCAATGGTATTTAGTCGATCATGGCCGCAAGGGCCTTCTTCAAGCGAGAAACGGTCTTGCGCAATTGGGTGTTTTCCTCTTCCAACTGTTCAATCTTCTTGGCCATGTTATCATCGGCCTTGATCAGCTGCAGCAGCTCGGCGGAGTTCCCCTTCCCTTGTTCCTTCGTCTTGGAAGGTGCTTTCCCTTCGTTACGCCATTTATAGAGGGTCTGAATGGATAGCCCCATCTCTTCACTGGTTTTCTTTACACCAATCGAATTCATCTTGGCAAGCGCCTGGGTCTTAATCTCCTCAGCGTATCGTTTCATTTGGACACTCCTTTCTCTCCAGCATTTGTTATACATCATGATCATAGCACAATGGTAAACAAACCAAAATAGTTTAAAAGAATTATATGTAACAAGCAGTACTTTTATGTATACAAATCAAGAGATTCTCCATGTCTTAACGGAGCATTCTATCTTCCCACTACATCATCAGCTTCTATTTTCGCTGTTTCCCAGCAGCTGTGCAAAAAAAGCGCGGTTGTATGCCACACTGCGGTCATCCGGCCGGTAGCCGGCCGCCAGTTCGTTCATTTCAATCGCTTTCTCAACCATGCCCTGCTGGTGATAACATAGGCATAATTGGATGCAAGGCAGATATCCATAGCAGTCCAACCTCACAAAGCCTCCTCTTTCCGGCACAGGCTTCATCCCCCTGGCCTGCTCATACCAGAAGACGGCCTGATGGAGGCGCCTCCTGTCCAGAAAATAGGCCCCCAGCTCACAGCAAACCTCCGCCCGGGGGATATCATAACGAAAGCTCTTCACAAGCGCGTCCAGTCCGTCCTCATCCCGCGACAAATGCAGGTAGCAGGCTGCCAGGCCCAGACAAGCCTCAATTTGATTTTCCACCCAGCCCTGTCCATCGTTCAAATAGCCTTCAAACGCTTCCGCAGCCTGTATGTAGAGCCCGTTGTCCGAAAGTTCCCTGGCGTAATAGAACTTTTGCCGGGCATCCAGCTTTCCCCCTGCCGCCCTATATTTTTCGATGATCCGCAGATTACGCCCCGGGGGGGAGGGCTTCATCTTGCGATGGGTAACCGCAACATCGTGCGCGTAGAACACTTTTCCCACCGGGGGAATTACCTCATGGACAGGCCCCACCCAACGCAGGTTGGCATCTTTTCGAACAAGACGCTCACGAAAGTTTGAAAAGGTCGCTTCCCCCGCCTCATCAAAGGCCAGATGGTACTTCATCATTACAACATCCGTATCGGAGGGCAGCGACTCCTTAAGGGCTATAAAGGCGATCCTGTCCTTTTCCAGCAAAAGGTCATCCGCATCCAGCCACATCAAGTATTCCTTTGTTCCATGGGCAAATGCAAAATTGCGGGCCGCCGAGAAATCGTCAATCCAGGGGAAGGAAAGGACATGCCTGGTATAGCGTTGAGCAATCTCCATGGTTCGGTCATCGGAGCCGGTATCCACCACCACGATCTCGTCCACCAGGTCATGAACCGATTCCAGACAACGGGCCAAAACCTCTTCCTCGTCCTTGACAATCATACATAGGCTAATGCTGATCAAACGCACCGCATCCCTTCCATTTTCAGATGCAGTAGCATATGATAACGTCTTGCCGATGTTGAGGTTTGGAGGAATTATTGCAAGCTGCCAATGATCATCAGACTACGTGAGACTGACGGCGCTGAGCGCGGCATGCGATAAGTTCCGCCATGATACTCACAGCGATTTCAAAGGGAGTTTCAGCCTGGATGGGAAGACCGATGGGCGAATGAACCCGGGCAATGTCCTTGTCAGAAAAGCCCTCTTCCCTGAGATTGGCGTACACATGGGCAATCTTGGCCCGGCTGCCGATCATGCCCACATATCCGGCGGTGGTCTTGAGCATCTGGGAAAGCACTGCCTGATCATGTACATGCCCTCGGGTCATGATAACCACGTTATCCTCCGGGCCGAGATCAAGTGCACCCAACTTCTGGAAGTCGAGCAAGCGCACATCCTTCGTGTCCGGGAACAGGCTGGGACTGGCAAACTCGGGCCTGTCTTCCACCACCACAGGAAAAAAGTCCGCCTGGGCCAACAGGGGAACCAGGGCCTGCGCTACATGGCCGCCGCCAAATACATAGGTTCTGCCTCCACCGCTGAGGCGCTGGGTAAAGCAGGCGTTATCCCCAGGATCCTCGGGCTCCAGACGCATTTCCCCCGTTTGCAACGCTGTTACCAGATAAGCAGGCTCCCCGGCCTCCATCTTGGCCAGCAGCTGTGTGAAAAAATGGGCATGTTCCGGCCCAAGGCACTGAAAGAGGATGCGCATATCTCCGCCGCAAACCATGCCCAGATCCGCAGCCTCCCGGTTGCGCAGGGCGAAGTCCCGGATAAAAAAAACATCTTCGTTCATCGCCTTCTGTGCAAGCAAAACAGATTCATGCTCCACTTTGCCGCCGCCCACCGTGCCAAAGAGCCAGCCGTCCTCGTCCGCCAACATTCGAGCGCCAGGCCCGCGCGGAGCGCTGCCGCTGCTATGGATGACACTGACCATGACGGCTTTCCGGTTCTCAGAAAGCCGCTGATGCAGCACCTGAAACAGTTCCTTCATGCTACCGCCTCCCTTTTCGCAAGTACAGGTATGCCTCCAGCACGCTACCGCCAATGCAGCGCGCCTTGTCCGAGATGGTATTCCAGGCCACATCGGTTCTGGGGTCAATGTCCGCCACCTTCATGCCCCGCTTCACGGGCATTTCAGCAATCAATCCTCTTAACAGGCCGGTAAAGGGAGCCAGGCAGGGGGTCTCTCCTACATAGAACAGAACCTCACCCTTGCTTGCCACGTCTCCAATGGCCTTCACATGCCGGACTACGCCATCGCAGGGAGCATGAAGCACCCGCTCGGCACTTTTCCCGCCCAACTCGCCGGGTATCCCGGTATTGGGCTGTGCGCTGCCATACAGGATCAGCCTTCCCAAATCATGGCCGCGCATGGTTTCCACCACTGCATGGACATCCTGCCCGGCTGCAAAACCCGGCCCAAGGCCGATCACCACCGGAGCCATGCTCATGTGGGTGCCTATGTTGCGTTTGGCTAAAATCGCATCCACGACACAGCCAGGGGATAACCTGGCAATCCAGTCTCCGGCGGGATCAACAGCCATGGGCACCAGCCCTGCCTGCAGGCAGGCCCACATCTCTGCTTCGTCCGCCACTCGCTTTGCCGATACATCCTCTACCCTGGCAAAACCATGGATCACCGCCTCGCACAGGGACACGGTCCGCCGAATGGCCATGGGGCGCTCCGTCTCCAGCACCAGCAAAGGCAACCCTGCACGGTACAGCTTTTGGATGACCCCGGTGGCGATGTCACCGCCGCCGCGAACAATGATCAGTTCACGCTCCATGTTCCACCCTCCCGCAGGCTGCCGATTAGAATCAGGCCTTCAAACCTATCCAGCAATCGGGCTATTCGGCCCGCCACAGCACAAAGGCCAGGATTATCTGCCTGGTTGATGAGGATCGCTTTGCGACCCATTCCATTCCGCTCCATGCACCTGCCGATCATCCGGGCCACAGCGGCCTCGTCCACGATATATCCTTCCGAAAGCCCGGATTGAGCCAAAAACAGAGGCAGTCTGTGGGCATTCTGGGGGATAGCCGCCAGGCCCACGGCCCGGGCGGATACCACCCCGATGGTCATCGTGGCAAAGCTTGGCACCACCGGCTCATGGGAGGCCCAGCCCTTCAGGGGCAGGCCCGCGCTTCCGTCGGCCTCCATCAGGGTCAACGCGTATTCTTTCGAAGCAGCCAATATCTCCTCAAGAGGCACTGCGCAAAGCTTGCTCCCCTCAGCCCGGCCCAGATAGGCAATTCCCGGCTTGTCCATCATCTGGTCCAGGCCGATGCGCGTGGTGGGGGCGATCAACACGCCGGACTCTGCTGCTTCCAGAGCCAGACGGTCAATGAGGGCGGTTTTGCCCCCACAACCCACCACTGCTACCCTGTCCCCTGGCGTCAGCTTCAGCAGGGTGGACAATTTCATATGCTCACCACATCGGCGGCTTCCGCGAGCATCCTCACAATGTTCATCATGTCCGTAATCGTTCCCACGGCCAGCTTTTCCTTGATGCCAAAGAAATTGGCGCATGTGCCGCAGGTATAGATCTCCGTTCCCTTTTGCTCCAGGGTCCGCAGATCCGGCACAGTGTTGGCTCCCTCAGTGGTCAGGTGGGCTCCTCCATTGAGAAAAATGACCTGTCTGGGCGGTATGGGAAGCTCCGTCAGGGAGAACAGGAAACCTTTTATCAGCATCCTGCCCAGTTCCTCAGCCCCCTCTCCCAGATGATCCTGCCCAATCAGAACCGTCATTCCCGGCCTTGGGCCGCAGTAAGCATTGACAGCCTCAAACTCTGTAAGCTGCGCTGTCCCTTCGACAGCTGACTTTGGGCTTTGGTCCCCTTGCATACCATTCTTGTGCAGTTCAACCCGGAAACGCCCTTCGCCAAGGCCTTCCCAGGCAAAGCGATATCCCTCGCCCTGGGCCATCTTTTCCAAATTTTGCACGGCCACCTCGTTGTCCACGTCCACCGTCACTCTGTCCTCGCCCGCCTGCATGGCCCGCCGTGCCTGGATCACCGGGATGGGGCAGGGTTGCCCCAACATGTCCAAATGTTTCATCCAATCTTCCCTCCAATGGTAACGGGCGTTTCACCTCGTTTATGTACCGTGCCAATCATCGCCGCATGGGGGTCTGTGCGGCGGATCAGGGCCAGCAGCCCCTCCGCCTCGTCATTTGCCACTGCAATCAACAACCCGCCGGAGGTTTGCGGATCAAACAGCACCTCCTGCATCGGCCGGGCAAGCCCATCCACATCCACCGCCTCCGCCAGGGCATTCCGGTTTCGCTGTCCGGCGGCCGTGGTGAGGTATTCCTGAGCATAAGCCAGCGCCATCGGCTGGAGGGGCAGGCTGTCCGGATCGATTGCCAAGGTTGTCGACTGACCTGCCATCTCCCGCAGGTGCCCCAGCAACCCGAAGCCCGTGACGTCGGTTGCGGCGGACACGTCGTATCCGTCCATCGCACAGGCCGCATCCCGGTTCAGCCGCTGCATAACCTCCAGGGCCTCCTGATAAGCATCCTCTGCTGCCATGCCCGCCCGCCGGGCCGAAAGGATGATGCCCGTGCCAAGCCTTTTGGTCAGAATCAGCCGGTCCCCGGGGCGGGGCGTGTCGTTTCGAATCACCTTGCTGGTCCGGACGATTCCGGTGACGCTGAGCCCATACTTGACCTCATGGTCATAGATGGAATGACCTCCCGCGATTGGACACCCGGCCTCCGCAGCTTTTTGGGCCCCGCCCTGCAGAATTTGCGCTAGCGCCTCCCACTCCCCCCTTTGAGGAAAGCACAGGAGGTTAAGCGCAAGCAAGGGCCGGCCTCCCATGGCATACACATCACTCAGGGCATTGGCAGCGGCGATCCTCCCATAGGTCAACGGATCCTCCACCATGGGCGGGAAAAAGTCTGCCGTACATACCAGGGAATGCTCCCCATCCATCTGATAGACAGCGGCGTCATCGCTGCCTTCAAAGCCAACCAGAAGCCTTGGATCGGCGCTCTTGGGCAAGTCAACCAGAGCACGGGCCAACTCGCTTGGACCAATCTTGGCGCCGCAGCCACCGCTGGTGCAACTGGATAACAAGTTCACAGGCTTCCCTCCCACCATTCTTCGTATGTGCTGCCACCTTGGCCCAAGCGGCGTATAAAACAACCGGCCTGAGATACTCCATGGGAACAAAGCAACTCGCAGGCTCTGGTACCATCCTCCAGTCTGACCCGCAGACACAGGCCGCATCCCGCCTTGACTTGGGAAGGCAACGGCATTACCAGAGGCTTCAACCCCGCCTCCGCCAGCAGCTTCTCCCCGTGGATGGCATCGATGGTGGCATCAAAGGTGATTACTACTTCCTCCATGGACTCATCCTCCCTTGACCAACTCACCGATTGCTTCCAGACCCAGCCGGACTTCAGCCAAGGTGTTGAACCAGCCAAAGGAAGCCCGAACCAGCCCAGTTCCCTGGGTACCCAGGCGCTGGTGGATCAGAGGAGCACAATGGCCTCCGGAGCGGGTGACAATCTGATGTTTCTCCCATAGTGCCAGCGCGACCTCTGCGCTGTCCCGCTCTTCCACCCGGAAGGAGACCACCGGCAACCTGGGCCAGCGGGAAAAATCTCCATATATCTGGATACCCGGAATGGCGAACAACCCCTGGAAAAAGGCCTGGGTTAACTCCCGGTCATGGGCGGCAACAGCAGGAATGCCGATGGTTTCCACATAGCGGGCCCCCATAAGGAGCCCATAGATTCCAGGGGCATTGGGAGTCCCCGCCTCCGCCAAATCGGGCATTCGCGCCTGTTGCAGGGATGCGAAGGTATCAAAGCCGGTGCCTCCGGTTTTCAGCACGGGAAGGTTCAGCCCCGGCCGCAGGATCAGCCCGCCTGTTCCCATGGGTCCAAACAGCCCCTTATGCCCGCTAAAACACAGAATATCCGCCATGGAGATGGTAACAGGCACTGTACCAAGAGTCTGGGCTACGTCCAGCACCAGGAGCACCCCTGCTTCCCGGCAAAGGTGATACAGGGCATCCACATCCGTGATCTCCCCTGTTACATTGGAGCCATGATTCACAAACACAGCCCGCGTTTCCTTTCGGAGCAAGGAGGGCAAGCGTTCCGTCATGAGCCTCCCGGAAGGATCTGAGGGGAGGAGATCCACCTCGCAGCCCGCATGCCACAAGGGCCGCAAAACGGAGTTGTGCTCGATTTCCGATGCAATTACATGATCACCGGATCCAAGCATCCGGCAAAGCAGGCTCATGGACTCGGTAACCCCGGAGGTGAAAGCCACCCGAGCGGGATCAGGACAGCCTGTCAGCCTGGCAATCATCTCCCGGGCAGCGAAGATCTCCCTGGCGGCCTGCATACCGGGGGTTGCAAAAGAACGCCCTGGATTTCCAAAGCTCTCCACCGCCCAAGCCATGCCCTGCGCTACCTCCGGCGGCTTTGGCAATGAGGTGGCCGCATTGTCAAAATAGATCATGCGTCTCCCTGGCCGGAAAGAATTTCCAGCCCATGGGAAAGAGTGGGCAGCAGAAAAGAAAGGTATTCCTCCACCGCTTTGGGACTGCCGGGCAGATTTACAATCAGCGTCCGCCCCCGGATCACCGATACACCCCGGGACAGCATGGCCCTTGGTGTCGTTTTCATGGATTCGGCCCGCAAGGCCTCAGCAATACCGGGAGCATTGCGTTCCGCTACCGCCAGTGTGGCTTCCGGGGTGATGTCCCGGGGTGAAAAGCCTGTGCCGCCGGTTGTGACAATCAAACGCACCTGGCGGCGGTCGCACAGGTCGATCAGGGCTTCCTGAAGCTGGTCCCGCTCATCGGGCAACAGCAGCTTGGCATCCACCCTGTATCCGGCCTTTTCCAGAAACTCCGCTGCCAAAGGACCGCCCAGGTCCTGGCGCTGGCCGCTGGAGCACCTGTCACTGAGGGTAATGACCGCCGCCCTGGGTGCATCCTCTCCCGGCAGAATCTCCATCCCGTCTCCGATCTGCACCATGCCGCCTTTCAATACCCGAGCAAAAACACCTTCCCTGGGCATGATGCAATCTCCCATACGATGGTAAATCTTGCAATGGGTATGGCATTGCTTGCCAATCTGGGTAAGTTCCAGCAGCGCATCGCCCACCTTGAGCCTGGTCCCCACCGGCAATCCTGAGAAGTCGATACCGGATACCAGCAGGTTTTCCCCAAAAGCGCCGGGCTTCACATCCGCACCCGAAGCGTTGAAGGCTTCCACCCTGGCAAGGCTCAGCAGGCTTATCTGCCGGTGCCAGTCCCCTCCATGGGCGTCTCCTTCCAAGCCCCAGTTCTCCACCAGCCGTCCCTGAGTGATCTCGTGCTTCTC
>JAAYDR010000012.1 GCA_012729115.1 Clostridiales bacterium
CAAGGTGCGGCGGATCAACTCTGCATGGTTCATTATCTTCTCCTTCATGCCAGGCATTTGCGGATATAGTCATGCCCCTGTTTGGCCAGCATGTCATCGCTGGGCGCGAAGGTGCGCCACAGGTGCAGCGCGCCCGTGAAGGAAGGCGCGCCCAGATTGAACGCCTCAATGGTCAGGTAACCGTCATAACCGCCCTGCTTGAATACATCGAAGACATCCTGGCCACAGGCATGGCCTGCGCCGGGGATGCCCCGGTCGTTTTCGGAGATGTGGACATGCTTGATCCAGGGCAGCGCCTTCCTGAACGATTGGGCCAGGTCCAGTTCTTCAATATTGGCATGCATCGTGTCCACCAGAAGGCCAACATTGTCCATGCCAAACTCCTGAACATAGTCCACAGCCGTCTGTACGGTATTGATCAGGTGCACTTCAAAGCGGTTCAGCGGCTCAACGGCCACAGTAACCCCTTTCTCATGGGCATATTCAAAACCTGGCCGCATGGCTTCCACTGACCAATCCCACTCTTGCTTGCTGGGCCTCGCGCCCGAAAAATATCCTAAGCCCTGGTAGAAGGGACCGCAGATCAGCTTTCCGCCAAAGGCCAGGGTGCGGTCGATATAATCCTTGAAAACGGGAAAACTTGCCCTGCGCAGCGCAGGATCGGGGCTGATGGGGTTACATTCAGCCGGATTGAAAACGCCAACGGTCGTCACATCCAGCCCCAGCTCCCCGGCATGCGCGCCGAAGCGCCGGCACTCCTCCATATCCGAAATCAGGCCGACGTTGAACTCCACGCCGTCAAAGCCTATCTGCTTGCACTTATCCAGCAGCTGCCCGTGCTGGGCAAAACTTGGGTTATCCGACCACAAAAGCAGGTTCATACCGACTTTGATCATGGCGTTTCTCCTTATGTTTGTTGTTCCGGCACGGAACCGCGCAAGCGCAGCCCCGTGCCGGATGGTATCAGAGGAAATGATTATTTGTTGAATTCCGGGACATCCTTGAAGTACTCGGTGTTGTTGATGTCATAAACGATGTCGCCGGCCGCGCGCTTGGCAAGGTATGCTTCAACATCCGTGAAGGGAATCAGGGTATCCCAGATCTCCTCAATGTTGCCGGTGTGGTAGTAGTTGAAGTAGGGATGGATGTACTTGCGGTGTTCCTCACCGGCAAAGTGCGCCTTGAGGATCTGATACAGGGCTTCGCCTTCCAGCAAGGCGGACTGGTTCACGTCCATGTCCGTCACACCTTCACGCACCCAGTTCCAGGAAATCTCACGGCCATTGCCAGAGCCGATCCAATAGTCTTTGGTGTCCAGGCCCGCTTCTTCCATGGCTTCCACCACGCCTTCCAGCATGGGGTTGTTCTGGGCATAGACGCCGTCAAATCCGGTGGGGCCCAGTTCGGTGATGATATTGGCCATCTGCGTTTTTGCAGCGTCCTTCATCCAGCCGCCTGAAGTCCAGTAGAGCTGCAGGCCTTCGCCGCCTGCCATGCCGGAGTTTTTCTGCGCGGCCCATTCCTGAGCGTCTTTCCAATCGCCAATGTCAGCACCGGCGTTGGTATAACCCAGGATAAAGCCGTAGGACTGGGCGCCGGCCGTTCCCTGGCCCAGCACGCCTTCAATGTTGACAACTTTCTTGGCGCCCCACTTGTAGGCGTCTTCGCCAGCGTAAAGGCCTTCCTGCACGAAGTCGTAGCCGATGAAAGCCAGGGCATCCGTGGCATTGGGCGCAGAAGCAAAGCTGTGGGTCAGGCCGATATAGGGGACACCTGCGTCCTCGCAAAGCTGGATACACTCGGATGTGGTTTCCACGTTGTTCTGGATGACAGCAATGGCATCATAGCCTGTCTGGATGAAGTTCTGCACGGCGTTGAGCTGTTCCGCAGCAGAACCCGTGCCCGTGACCACATTGATTTCCCAGTCAACTTCGGGGTCAGCTTCGGCCAGGGCTTTCAGAACATCAGAAATCGCCACATAGTAGCTGTCCACATTGTCGGCATAAAAGCCAACGGTCTTTTTTTCGGGCGAGGCGCCGGCAATGGATACCAGGCCAAGCACCATCATGAGGGCCAGTGACAGAGCGATAAGTTTTTTCATGATAATCCTCCTTAATTTTTTCCCTTTCGGGAACAATCGTAACCAACTGGGGCCATTGGGCCATGGCCGTTTGTAACCCAATTTTCCTCCTTCCTGTAGCGAAAGTATCTTTATGCTTTGGCAGAAATCTGCGCTTGGTCCGCATCTTTCCTGCGCAGAAGCAACGCGTTGCGCCGGCGGAGAATCTCGGACAGGGCACCGCCCGCCACCGCCGCGATGATAATGATGCCCTTCACGAGGAACTGCCATTCCTGCTGGATGCGCATGATGGTCATGGCATTGGTGATGGTGCCCATCAACAGCGCACCGATGAAGGCACCGATAACACTCCCCTTGCCGCCCGACATCACCACGCCGCCGATGACGACAGCGGCGATGACGTCAATCTCCATGTTCTGGCCGACGGTAATGATGCCCGTGTTGACACGTACCAGCTGCATCGTGGCACCGATACCAACGCAAATGCCGTTGAACACAAAGGCCATCAGGCGGGTAAATTTCACATTGACGCCCGAGAGAAAGGCGGCCTGGGGATTGTTGCCAATGGCATAAATGCGACGGCCAAATTTGGTGTACTTGAGCATGGCCCAAGTGATGGCCGCCAGGATGAAGAAAATAATCACGTAATAGGGCAGGTTGAGCTTCAGGCCGAACATTTTGACCCCCTCCGGGTTGAACCAGTCAAACACATTGGCCTTAAACCACGCCAGGTTCTGACGCATTGCGACTTCCTGGGAATTGCTGATCAGAAGCGCAATGCCGCGGCAGGAGATCATGCCGCCCAATGTGATGATGAAGGATTCCACGTTCAACCAGGAGATGATGGAGCCCATAATCATTTCAAGGCCTATGCAGATCAGGATAGCATAAATGACCGCCATCGCGGGAGAAATTGCCCAGTCCATAACGGCCTTGGCGATGAAGATGGCTACCAGGGAGGTCATCATGCCGACGGACAAGTCGATGGTGCCGGTGAGCATAATGACTGTCATTCCCAGCGCCATAATCCCCACAGCGGCATTTTGCTGCAGGATGTTCAGAATATTGGACGGATAAATGAAGGAAGGGTACTGAATGGTACCTGTGTTCAGCAGGGAGTTGACAATCTGGTAAAGCAGCACCGCGGCGATAAAGAACACCGAGATGGTGACAACTGTCTGCAGTTCACTGTTTTTCCTGAAAATACCAAAGGACCTCTTGCTGTCTGTGCTCATACCGCCACGCCCCCTATCGAGTAGCTCAGGATACTTTCCTCCGAGATCTCACCGCGTTCCAGCTCACCGGCAATCCTGCCGTTTTTCATCACGATGACACGGTCGGACATCGACACAATTTCCGGCATGTCCGATGACGCCATGATCAGGCACTTCCCCTGACGCATCAAGTCCATCATGATGTGGTATATTTCGGTTTTTGCGCCCACATCGATGCCGCGCGTGGGCTCGTCAAAAATGTAGATATCCCCGTGCGTGTGGAACCACTTGGCCAGCACGACCTTTTGCTGGTTGCCGCCCGAAAGGTTACCCACCAAAACATCTGCATTCTCAGCCTTGGTCCCCAACTCTTTAATGTACTTTTCGCCCACAGCATAGTCCTCCCTGGGGCTGATGAAAGCTTCCTTCATGTTGACCAGGTTGGCTACAAAAGAATTGCGCGCGATACTGTGCTTGAGAAACAAGCCGGTATACTGCCTGTCCTCCGTGATGTAACACATCTTCCTTCGAATGGCGGCTGATGGCAGGTGAAAATCCACTTCCTGGCCATCTACCAGCACCTGGCCGGCATCCTTCTTTGCGCCGCCCATCAGCAGCGTCATCAACTCCGAACGGCCGGAGCCCACCATGCCGGCAAAACCCAGGCATTGCCCGCGGTGTGCCTTGAAGGAGATATCCCTGACCCCATTGCCGCTGAGGTTGCGCGCTTCCAGCGCGATCTCCCCCTGCTCAAAGAAATCCCGGCTGTAGAAGGCAGACACATCCCGGCCCACCATGTTTCGAACCAACTCACCCTCGGTAAGATTGGTGCTGTGTGCAGTCAGCACATGTTCCCCGTCGCGCAGCACTGTTACCCGGCCTCCAAGGCGGAACACCTCGTCCAGGTGGTGGGAGATATATACCACCGCTATGCCGGCGGACACGACTTTGCGCACCACATCCAGCAGCATATCAATTTCCGATACCGAAAAGGAAGCGGTGGGCTCATCCAGAATAATGACCTTGCGCTGAAACACCAACGCCTTGGCGATTTCCACCAGCTTGCGCTCACCGCTGGACAATTCGCCCGCGATAGCGTCCGGCCCGAAATTGCAGTGCAGGTAATCCAGGGTTTCCCGCGCCTTTTTTCTCATGGCGTCAAAGTCCACACGCAAGCCCTTCATGATTTCCAGGCCAGCAAAGATGTTTTCCGTAACGCTCAGATGCGGAAAGATGTTGTGCTCCTGGTAGATGGTCTGAATGCCCAGCTCTATGGCCAGGCGTGGGGTAAG
>JAAYDR010000099.1 GCA_012729115.1 Clostridiales bacterium
CGTTTTCTGTACATCAGATACCCCAAACACATGATTTTGACTGGCTTCTTATGTGTTCAGTATACCATGAATCACGCGGTTTCTCCAGTGTTTTCAATGGATTTCAGGTTTTTCAGCAGGCCCTAATTAACCAGGGCAACTACACCGCCCTGGGTCAAGGCCCCTTCCTGCACCCGCAAACCGCCATACCATAGCATTGCAATCAGCGCACCGTTTAAGATCGTATAGGTTAGGGGGTTCATCAGTGCTGAAAAGCGACCCACCTTGATTTGCTTGTCTGTTAGCAGCCTGTGTTCCTCTTGAAACCCGCCAATCTCACTATCTTCCTTAGCAAAGGCCCTGATAACGCGAACCCCTGTGAGGGTCTCTCTGACGCGCAGGAGTACTCGATCCAGCCGTCCTTGAATCTCTCGATGTCCAGGGATTGTCATGCTCATGATAATCCAGATGACTAAGGCCAGCAGCGGCACCATAGCCAAGAAAATCAGCGCTACATTGTGATCCACTGTGAAAGCCATGATCGTTGCTCCAAGAACCACCATAGGTGAACGCAGCAATAAACGCAGAGTCATGTTCACCCCTGTTTGTACCTGGTTGATGTCCGTGGTAATGCGGTTAATCAGCATGGGTGTCCCAAAAGTATCGAGCTGTGAGTAGGAGAACTTTTGGATATGGGCAAAAAGCGCTTGCCGCAGCTTTTTACCAAAGCCCACAGCCGCCTTTGCTGCATTATATTGGGCTATCAATGATGCGATAAGCCCAACCAGACCGCAACCCAGCAGCAATAAGCCCATCCAGAGTACATAGGAAGTATCCCTTTGGGTGATGCCCCGGTCGATGATGGAAGCCATGATGAGCGGCACCATCAATTCCAGCAATGCCTCGGCTAACTTGAAGAGGGGGCTTATGATTGCTTCCTTACGGTAATCCTTAAGGTATATCAGTAGTTTCTTCATACTGCCTCCTTACGACAGTGTCCCGGGTATTGTACCACAAATGCAGGAAGCAATCTATACTCTTCATAAGCACATAAAACCGCTCCCGTGGTAAACCACGGGAGCGGTGAGGGAACCGGTTTGTATTCTTACTTCTCGATATAGGCGTAGGTCCAAATTACATCGCCGCCGGAGAAGGAAGACACACCCTTAATGTAGGGTTTGAGCAGGTTGGGCAGAGTGTAGTAGTACAAAGGTGCGACAGCACCAGTGGCCATCAGGATCTTCTCAGCTTCTGCGCACTTAGCTGCACGGGTGGCGGGATCGGTTTCCACTTTGATCTCATCCACCAGTTTGTCATAGGCATCAGCCCAAGTCTGGTCGCCGTTGGGGCCCCAGTAAGCGCCCAAACCGGCATCCTTGGTTACTTCGGAATTACGGGTATACTCGCCGATGTCCCGGCCTAGACGGGGATAGTTGTTGCCGGACGCGCTGATGAAGATCTCAAGGAAGTTCACACAGTCGTTGAAGTCAGCAACCCAACCCATACGGGCCGCTTCGGCATCGCCCTTCTTCAGTTTCTCCTGCAGTGTAGCCCAAGCTTCAGTGTTCACCACACCGGTGATGCCCACGGAGTTCCAGGTCTCCTGCACATACTGAATGATGGCAGCATTGGCTCCGCTGTTATTAAAGGAGAACTCGATGGAGGGGAAGTCGGTGAACTTAATGTCGCCGCCCTCGATAGAGCCGGTGTAGGCATAGCCCAAATCAATCAGAGTCTGGAGAGCTGCAGCCATATCCTCGGTATAGTTTTCATTCACAGCAGAGGGGGTAGCGGTACCGGTATACCAGGTGCCATAGCCTTCTGCTCCACGCAAAGCTGTGTTATACGCATCAGAAAGTGTGGGGGGATAGAAGCCATTGGCGGGAACCTGTCCACCCATGGTTACATAATTCACCAGGTCTTCACGGTTGATCATCTGACCTAGGGCGAAGCGGGCCTTGCTCTGCTCCTGTACAGTCAACTGTTTGCCTGCGGGCGAGACATCCTTATGTACGTTAAAGAGGATGTAGTAGGTGCCCAGCAACACGTCAAACTGCAATTCACCAGGATAGGTGGCGTTGATACGGTCATACTCAACAGGATCAATGGAGCTGTTGATATATACGGCGGAGTCATTCTCATAAGCGGTAAGCATGGCTACATTGTCTTCAGAGAGGAGACAGTTGATACCGGTCAGCTTCACATTGGCAGCATCCCAGTAATACTCGTTCTTCTCATAGGCAATCACGTCATCCACAGCGTACTTGGTCATACGGAAGGGGCCGGCACCGATGGCGGTCTCAGGTTTGGTAGCCCAAATGCCTTCGTTGTCCGCCAACTCAACCTTCACAGGATAGAAGGGAACAAAAGCGACCAAATCAATAAAGTAAGCAGTGGGGGCAGCCAAGGTGACAACCAAGGTGCGGGCGGCATCGTCTGCTACAACATTCAGGGTACCATCTTCATTCTGAGCGATGTAGGAGAAAAGGAAGCCATAATCGGCACCCAAGTCAGCGGAACCGGCGCGGTTCCAGGAAGAAGCAATCTGGCTGGCAACCAGGTCGGTGCCATCGGACCACTTCAGACCTTCCTTCAGGGTGAAGGTATATACCAGGCCGTCCTCAGAGAGAGTGTAGCCCTCGGCCAGGTCGGGCAGCAGCTTCTTCTCGCCATTCTCAACGCCGTAACGATAGAGACCGGAAAAACCCATCCGGATGATATTGCTGCCAGCGGAAGCGCTATTGAGAGCAGGATCCATGAACTGAGGGGTGCCGCCGCCGTAGAAAACGGAAACAACCTGCTCCTCCTCTGCAACCGCCAGGGTGATAGCACCCAGGGTCATCATGGCAGCCAGTATCAACGCAAGAACCTTTTTCATTGTTACCCTCCTTACATTTGCCATATTGCTTGGCTATGGATTTTATTATACTATCATATCGTAATTCCAAAGGCAAGAAATGTACGATATAAGTACAATCACAAATGATGGCAGGCTACAAAATGGCCTGGGGCCTCCTCCCGGAATTCCGGAGTGACCTGGGCGCATAACTCGGTGGCACGAGGACAACGGGTGCGAAAGCTGCACCCGGATGGCACCTTCAGCGGGCTGGGCACATCACCTTCCAGCATGATACGCTTGGCCGCATGAGCTTTCTTTGGATCAGGAATCGGCACGGCTGATAAAAGGGAGATGGTGTAGGGATGCAGGGGGTGGTGGTGCAACTCCGTTGAACTTGCCAACTCCACCATACGGCCCAGATACATCACAGCGATGCGATTTGAGATATGTTTGACCACGGACAGGTCATGGGCGATGAACAGATAAGTCAGGCCCAACTGGTGCTGCAAGTCCTCCAGCATGTTGATGACCTGGGCTTGGATGCTCACATCCAGGGCAGATACCGGCTCGTCACAAACGATAAACTCAGGTTTAGAAGCCAGAGCCCTTGCAATGCCAATGCGCTGACGCTGACCGCCACTAAACTCATGCGCATATCGCGTGGCCTGCTCGCTGGACAGCCCCACCATCGCCAGTAGCTCATTGATGCGTTCGTTACGTTCCTTCTTATTGGCCGCCAGATGGTGCACGTCGATGGGCTCCGCCACAATATCGCCAACGGTCATGCGAGGATTCAGGGACGAATATGGATCCTGGAAAACCAACTGCGCCTTCTTATGAAGCAAATCCAGAGACGCTTGATCCCCTATCTTGATTCCCTTGAAATAAACCTCGCCAGAGGTAGGCTTGTACAGGCGAAGGATGCTGCGGCCCACAGTGGTTTTTCCGCAACCGCTTTCACCCACCAAACCCAGCGTTTCACCCTCCTGGATGGAAAAGCTAACGCCATCCACGGCTTTGAGCAAGGTACTTTTAAGGAAACCTGTAGTAACAGAGAAGTACTGCTTCAGATCCTTGACTTCCAACACATTGGGGAGCTTAGAATTGTTTGCTTCACTCATGGCCTTTCTCCTCCCCTTTCTCCTGGAAATCCCTGCCAATCTTACCTATGTCTTCTTTTGTCAGCGGACCGTCCAGCACGGTGGCTTCCTTAACGTTCATCCAGCATGCGGACAGATGGTCTTCTGCAACCCAATACTCTTCAGGCTGCTGCTCCAGACAAACCTTCATAGCCTTGTCACACCGGGGTGCAAAGGCGCAGCCCTTGGGAAGGTTAAGCATGTCCACCGGCGCACCTTCAATGGGAACCAACCGCTCCTTCTCATCGTTGTCGATGTTGGGGATAGAACGCATCAAACCCTTGGTATACTCATGTTTGGGGTTGTAAAAAATCTGCTCCGCCGTTCCACGCTCGGCTACCTTGCCGCCATACATGACGATAACCTCATCGCATAAGCCCGCTATCACACCCAAATCATGAGTGATCATAATGATGGCCATACCCAGTTTCTTTTGCAACTCACTCATGAGTTCCAAAATTTGAGCCTGAATGGTCACGTCAAGGGCTGTCGTAGGCTCGTCTGCAATGAGGATATCCGGTTCACAGACCAAAGCCATGGCAATCATCACCCGCTGACGCATACCGCCGCTGAGCTCGTAAGCATATTGCTTCATACGCTTTTTGGGCTCGTTGATTCCCACAAGGCCCAACATTTCAATTGCTCTTTCTTTCGCTTCGCGGCGGTTACGATTGGTATGGAGCCGTATGGCCTCTATCAACTGATTCCCTATGGTAAAAGTAGGATTCAGACAGGTCATGGGATCTTGAAAAATGATGCTGATTTTGTTGCCCCGAATGGAGCGCATGGTTTCCTCGGATGAACCCACCAACTCTTGCCCCCGGAAACGGATGCTTCCGCTGGTGATCCGTCCCGGATGGGTGAGAATCTGCATAACGGAATAGGCTGAAACGCTTTTTCCACTCCCGGATTCTCCTACAATTCCCAGTACCTTGCCCTCATCCAAATTGAAAGAGATTCCGCCCACCGCCCGCACCTCGCCCGAGGTTGTAAAAAAGGAGGTGTGCAGATCTTTGACTTCTAACATTGCCATAACGAACTCCCCCCGTCAGGACCGGAGCTTCGGGTCAAACGCATCGCGTAGCCCATTGCCCAGCAGATTAAATGAAAGCACGATTAAGAATATGGAAAGTGCCGGAAAGACCAGCAAATGCGGGAAACTTACCAGACCCGAACGAGCTTCGGAGGCCAGGGAACCCAGTGAGGGCATGGGTATGGAAACGCCCAGCCCCAGGAAGGACAGAAAGCTCTCCGTAAAAATAGCGGAAGGAATTTGCATAGCTGCAGTAATAATGATAACTGAAATGCAGTTGGGAATCATGTGTTTACGAATAATCCTGGCGGGAGATGCTCCGATCGCTTGAGAATAGAGCACAAACTCCTGCTCCTTGATAGAGAGAATTTGTCCACGTACCTGACGGGCCATGCTCACCCAGTAAAGCAATCCAAATACCAGGAAGATGCTAACCATTCCTGCGCCAAGCCTGACAATCAAATCATTTTTGCTCTGGGACACAACATCCTTGATGACCACAGACAGTAAAATCACAATCAGTACATCAGGCAGGGCATATATGATGTCAACAATTCTCATCATGATCATGTCCACCCTGCCGCCGAAATATCCGGAAATGGAACCATAGATGATGCCGATCACAACAACGATTACAGCGGCCACAATGCCCACCAGCAGGGAGATGCGGGTACCGTAAATGACCCGGATTGCATAATCCCTACCCAGGGAATCTGTGCCCATAATGTGGGGAAACAGCTTTTCGCCCTTTTCGATTTTTGCCATTTCCTTTTGGGAATACTGGAAGGGCAACAAGTTTTTCGCTGTCACATCCTGCTTGGTATAACTATACGGATAGAATTCCGGGACCAAAAAGGCTATCAGGGCAATCAGGAGAATGACCGCCATACAGATCACTGCGATTTTGTTTTTCAATAGACGGCGTAGCGCATCCCTACCAAAGGAAACCGAGTCCCGCATGATAACCTGTTGGGCTTTCTCCTGGGTAGTTGCAGGCTCAAAGAGCTTGGGGTCCAGTTGTAAACTGAGAGGGTTTTTAAACACTTCATTATTTTGCACGGTCTTCACCTCATTCTCAAGTCAAATCGATTCTTGGGTCCATGATCTTATAGAGTATATCGCTAAGAAAATTCATCAGGATGATCATGATACCCAAGAATATCGTCACACCCATAATCATCATATAGTCCGTTCGCAACATGCTGTTGACAAACAATCTTCCCAGGCCTGGAACGGAGAAGATATTTTCAACCACCATGCTACCCGTCAGAATATAGGCCATCATGGGGCCAGCATAAGTGATCACAGGGGTCAGTGCATTTCGCAATGCATGCTTGAAAATCACCTTGCTGTTGGCCAAACCCTTTGCCCTTGCGGTGCGGATATAGTCCTGACCCAGAACGTCCAACATGCTGGAGCGCTCAAGACGAGTGATGTAAGCCATGGGATATAGGCTCAAAGAGATCGTAGGCAAGATCAACCCACCCGGATCCGTGGCTCTGGAGGGAAACCACTTAAACTGCAAAACAAACAGCAATAGAATTAAAGTCGCCATAACAAAGGAGGGCATAGAAACAAGCGCCGTAGTGACCACCTGAATTACCTTGTCAGGCCACTTGCCACGCTTTAGAGCAGCAATGGCCCCCAACACAACCCCCATAACAATAGCGATCAACGCAGCCATGAAGCCAATTTGTGCGGAGTAATAAAAACCGCCGCTTATAAGCTCAGCAACAGTATTTCCTACCCAGCCCGTGGACAGGCCAAAGTCCAGGTGTACAATATTCCAAAGATAATTCACAAACTGCTCTGGCACAGGCTTATCAAATCCATACTTTTTCTCAAGAGCAGCAATCGTTTTATCACTTTTAGCCTTCTCCGAGCTGAAAGGGCTGGCGGGAATGGCGTGCATCGTAAAAAAAGTAATGGCAATGACAAGAAAAATGGTCAATATGGCCATCCCAAGCCGTTTGCAGATGTACATGGCAAACTTTAGATTCATAAGCAATCCTCCTGGTGATGAGCAAGCGACCCAGATGCAAAAGTGAATCCCGGCTCATCTTTCATACCCGTTAAAAAAGCGAAAAGAGCACACCGCCCTTCCGCTTTGGTAAAGGTACACACAATTATATCATCTGAGCTTTCATTGTCAATTCTCTCAAGCTGGTTGGATGTTTTTTCTTTGTATTTTGGATTCCAGTACACGGACCAACTGGTGATACAAAATGCCACCAAGAATACTACCCAAGCTCAAGCCCAGCCATAGAAGATCCCCTGTCAGTTTCTCCCTCTTGGCCCACTCCTCCAACCAGGCATTAAGAAGATAGATTTCAAAGGATGCCTGGCCCACAATGCGTAGGGGCTTGGAGATAAAGCGAACGCAATCCAATTTGCTTAATAAATAGCTGGTAAATATACACAAGGGTGGCGTAATGAGGAGAAAGGGATGCCAATACATCCCATAGTCATAAAGCAACCATGGATAATGATCAAAGCACAGCAACAATACGATTACACCAACAACAAAGGATAAGGTGAGCAACAAGCGCTTTATCCAGGGGCTGAGAGCCAAATGCCAATCAGAGGCAACAAACATACCCATTATAAAGACGGGCAGGCGCGAAATACCCATGTAACGTCTGTCACCAATAAGGCATAATCCCATCAGAAAAGCCCAGCCCAGCAACAGGAGCAAGGTACGGCTGCGTTTTGTGCTTTTAATCAGGAAGGCATACAGGATAGGTGCGATGACCACAAATAGAAACAAAGCGCTTACATACCAATTAAACTGACCGGGTGTGTTAAACCAAAACCCGACCATGAGTAAGTTACCTATGACGCTTCGGATCATCTGGGTGGTGGTAAGTTCAATACTGGGAAGCATTACGAGTAGATAGCACAGGATGAGGGGCAGATAGGCGGGCAGAATCCTTCTCATACGCCTCTTGAAGTAATCGCATAACTCCCTTGTTTTGCCCAGGGAATAATACAAACCGAAGCCTGTGAGGAAAATGAAGATATCTGCGCCGCCATAGCCAATTTTCTGAATGTCGCTCAGTATCCCGGTTATGGAAAGCACCGCATGGAAATACACCACCCAAATCATGGCGATCCCCTTCAGTTCATCACGGTAAGCGCCTAAATAATCCTTTGCAATCATCGACCTACCATCTTTCTAAAAGGTTGTTGTGTAAGATATTTTTATAACCCGTCAATTCTCATACAGAGAGGGTAACAATGGACAAGCGCACAGTATGAATCTGTCAGGCAGCGGCTACTGCCGATTACTATAGAATTATATCATATATTCAGAAAGAGGAGAATGACAGAAACAGAAAACCCCCTACAATTTTTGAATCATTTGATTATATTTTGCTTGCTTTTCCTAATAACGACTGCTATAATACTTTATTGGCACATCCTTGCACTGCGTCACCATGCACAGTGCCATATGTCCAAGAGGAGGTGAAAGGTATGAATAGGTATGAACTCACCTACATCATCGACACCAGTCTGGAGGAAACTGCCCGTAAGGAACTTATTGAAAAGTTCATCGGGATCATCCAGCAAAATGGCGGTGAAGTGGAAAAGGTCGACGAAACGTGGGGCAAGCGCCGTCTGGCGTATCCAATCAATGATATGATGGAGGGCTACTACGTACTGGTGACCTTCAAGGGTGAAGGCGAACTCCCGCGGGAAATCGAGCGCAACTTGGAGATCAACGAAAGCGTGCTTCGCTATCTGGTGATCAAGTTGCTGGAGAAAAAGCAGAGTGTGAAGCCCCGTCCTGTGCGGATGGCGACTCCCATGGCTCAGGCTGCTCCCGTTGCGGAAGAAGTTGCCCCCGCCCAGGAAGCCCCCAGTGCCGTAGCGGAAGCTCCTACCGTATCGGATGAAGTAGAAGCTGTTGTCGTCGAGGAAGTCTCAGAGACTTCTGCTCAGTAAAGGTTGGTGACATCAGATGAATAAACTGACCATCATTGGTAACCTCACCCGCGACCCCGAGTCGCGTACTACTCCTTCGGGTGTCAATGTGTGCACTTTCACTGTGGCGGTCAATCGACGCCGTTCCACGCAAGGCACCAATCAGCCTGAGGCGGATTTCTTTCGTGTATCCGCCTGGCGTCAATTGGGTGAGAATTGCCAGAAGTTCTTGGCAAAAGGGCGTAAGGTTGCAGTGGTTGGTTCTGTTTCTGTCAGCACCTATGAATCAAAGGATGGAAGCGGTACCCGCTTCACCCTTGAAGTCAACGCTGAGGATGTTGAGTTTCTCTCCTCTCGCCAGGAAGACGGTGGTTATGCTCCCGCTTCCGGCGATTCTTCCAGAGCTCCTGCCGATCACGGCTTTGAGCAGGTAGATGACGAGGAATTACCCTTCTAATTCCATGAAGGAATGGGGTATGCTCCATTCCCCTACTTTTCCGGTAAGGAGGTTCAGCCCATGTCTGAGGATCGTGGTGAAAGAAGATCCCGTCCCCGTGGCCGTAAGCCACGCCGCAAGGTGTGCAGCTTCTGCGTGGATAAGATCGAATACATTGACTACAAAGATATCAATCGTCTTCGCCGCTTCGTAAATGAGCGTGGCAAGATCATGCCCCGCCGTATGAGCGGCAATTGCGCCAAGCATCAGCGTCAGCTCTCCGAGGCCATCAAGCGCGCCCGTGCCATCGCCTTGATGCCTTTCTCGGCAGAATAAGCAAGCATATGCGTAAACAAAGAGCTCGCCTCGCAAGGGGACGAGCTCTTTGTTTTATTTCACCGGCCGGATCAGGATAAAGGGAGTGAGTTCATCACCCTGGCCGCTGGGATTGTCTGCCATGGCATCCTGAAGCTGTTCATCGGAAAGAAGGGTATTGCTGCTTTTACCCAGTTGATCGCGTTGGAGGTCGTTTGCATCCATCAATACCACAGGGATTCCTGTTTCCTGACTCAGCTCTTCGCATAGCTCACCGGCATTCTCAGGATTGATTAATGCAAGCTGGTGATATAACTCAAAGCTGGAGCGGGTATAGAAGCCATCGATGCCCCCCACGCCCTTGCCGCACACGCGATAAAAGACTCCTTTGATACCAAAAGGTTTGGTTAATGCGCTGCAAACCACCGCCAGAAGGACTCTGGGCAGCCCCACCAGATCAATCACCAACTGCAGCTTGTAAGGCTCGTGCATGCCAACACCGGTGTGGTTGATACCCGCGAAGCGCCATAACAAATTGGCCCAAAAGCCGGGCTGCACCTGATCCCGGGTCTTCACTGACTTCACACACATGCACATGACCTTTGCACCGAAGCTTAGGACATCTCCTGGCTTGTACAGAGGCCGTACATAAGTTTCCACCAGTTTCCTCTGGCTCTCCCCCACTTTCACAAAATGCGTCTGGATGGCAAAACGGTCGTATTGCCGTCCGTCCCTACCCGTGATCCGCCCCCGGTCAAAATAAACCACGCCGTTTTCTTCACGCCGCTGCTCGTCCAGGTTACGGGATGGAATGATTCCCATAGTGTCTCCTCCTGTTGGCTGAGTGATCGATATACCGGTTACATGTTTTCAAAGAATGGTTCGCCCTCGTCCGCTATAAGGATACCCATGTCGTTGAATTTCAAAGGCACTGGTTTGGCCGCGATGTATTTCAAAATGGCATCCAGCCTTACGGACTCTGAGTATGTCATTAAAGTAAAGGCTACGCCATGCTTCTTAGCGCGGCCTGTACGCCCAATGCGGTGGAGATAATACTCATTTTCATTGGGAAGGTCATAGTTGATGACCGCCTCCACATCATCCACATCGATTCCCCGGGCAGCAACGTCCGTTGCAAGTAAAATTTGAAACTTGCCCTTACGGTAGGCCTGCATTACCTCATTGCGTGCTGATTGCCGCATGTCCCCATGGAGGCAATCAGCAGGATATCCCGCTTCCTGCAGACGCTTGCAAAGCCGCTGGGTCATGTCCTTGGTGTTTACAAACACCATAATACGTTGATATACGTCACTGTCCAGAAGGTAAAGAAGATCGTCATACTTCTTTTCCCTAGTGGTTTCAATCACATACTGCGTGATATGAGGTCTGTTCTCCTTGGTAGCGGGAACGATGACCTCAATGGGCTCATGCTGATACTTCCAGGCAATGGTCATTACGTCTTGGTTGGTGGTAGCGGAGAATAGAACCAACTGCCGATCATTGGGTGTGGCCTCGATGATTTTGGTCACATCTTTTACAAAGCCCATGTTGAGCATTTCGTCAGCTTCGTCCAGCACCATGGTATGGACGCCGTCAAGGCGGATATTGCCGCGATTCATGTGGTCCAACATGCGTCCTGGAGTCGCCACCACGATCTGGGGATTCTGTTTGAGCATGGCAATTTGTTTCATAATCGGCTGCCCACCATAAAGCACCGCAATGCGAACCCCAGGGATGAACCTCGCCAATTCCCGGAGTTCCTCGGCGATTTGCAGGCTCAACTCCCGGGTAGGTGCCAATACCAATTCCTGAACCCGCTTGTCCTTCAAATTAACATACTCCAGCATAGGGATACCAAAAGCGCTGGTCTTTCCCGTTCCGGTGGGTGCAATCGCAATGATATCTCTACCCTCCATCATGAGTGGCAGGGTCTTTGCCTGTACGGGCGTCATCTCATGAAAGCCCATTTTTTCGACAGCCTTTAAAATCTCCTGGCTGATTTCACTTTGCTGGGAAAACAGCATGCTTGAACTTGGTTCCCTTTCCAAATTGTATACTCCTCACATCTGAAATCAAAAATAGCCCAATTTATTCTTTTCTCCATCTTGTCCATAAATTCCTTCCCGTCTTCTCACACTGCTCCAAAGCCCGCATATGTTGAGATTATCAGGGAAGGCGGAGATGGTCGAAGCCAGAGAGCAATTTCCGGTTCCGTCCCGTTGTCCACCTAAAGGAGCAACGCCGATGAACATCTTCGTGACCGACTGTGAAAAAGGCCTCTACTTCTACCAACACCACACTGGAATCCTTTCGCCTATAGAGTGCTCACTTCCCAGCCCATACATGCCCTGTGTGACCAAGGATCTGCTCATTTGTGCCTGCCGTATCGACCTGGAATGCTGCTGTTTTGACCGGCGTACACAAGCAGAGGTATATCGGTTTCCAGCCCTTCCGGCCATGGCTGCCCTGTGTGTTTCCCCCTGCGAGCGCTATATCTTTCAGTTAAGTTCTGAAGCCGATTGCATTCATACCCGGCATTTGGGATCAGGTGATCTACTTTATGGCTGCAAGATTGGCGTTTTCCCCAGAGATATGAAACTTCATCCCCAAAAGCAGCTTCTTATGGTTGCGGGAGGGGCCAGCGGTGAAGCCGTCCTGTTACAAACCCCTCATCTGACAACCTATGCCAAATTCCAAGCACCGGGTTGTTGCTGCTCCGTTCAGGTTTGGAGGGAGGGATTGGTACTCCTATGCGCAGTGGAAAACCAGCAGATTGAAACCTCTGTCTTAACCTTGGCTCCCTCCGGATTCAAACCGGTTGAACTGCTTAGGTTGGAAGGCCAGCCTGGAAGCCTTTGCGTATGCCCGGATGGGGAGGCTGCCCTCTTGGGCAGTCTGGACGGGCTGATGAAAATTTGTCTTCGTACCGGACGAATCCTATGGAACCTTCCCCATTTAATCCACTGTACTGATACTGTTTGCAGGGGAAGCTTAGCTCTTGCAGCCGGAGATATTTCCGGACAGGTATACCTGGTTCCCCATGAGTATCCCTGGCTTACCAATACCATTTTCACTGGCAGAGAAACACAGGCCTGTTTTGCATAATGTATAACTTTAGCGCTTTTGACACAAACTTCCTCCAACACGTTGCGTAAGCAAACGAACGGGGAGGGTCAATATGCTTGATAAAATCTCGTTGTTGTTGGTAATTATCGGCGCTATCAACTGGGCGCTGATTGGCGTGTTTCAATTTGATCTGGTCGCCTACCTTTTTGGAGGGCAGTCTGCCGTTGTCAGCCGCATTGTATACACTCTGGTAGGCGCTGCCGGGCTATGGTGTATTTCCATGCTCTTTGAAGAGCGGAGCCGAGCAAGGGAGTAATCTGCGTAAATTCAAACTGGTCCGAAGCTGCTCAGCCGCACACAGCAAAAAGGCTTTGTTGGTTAGTTTTCCTCTCTCCGGATCCACTGTCATTCCAAAATATTGCTCAATTCCATGGATACTTCCCTTGGTAAACACCTCTTCAACAGCATGTCGAACGCAACGCTCTACAGCCGCAGCTGTCGTTGAAAATACCGCCGCACAAGCAGGGTACAACGTGGCGGTGATTTGGTGTTCAAGTAAGGGGGATGGAACGATATAATCCAGTATCCATACCAGATGTGCCCATCCTTTGAGTGCGTCTCTTAACCCTATGGTCGAAAGAAAGTCTTCGATATGACGAAGGCGAAGTGGTCGGGTTGCCACGGCCATGGAAGGCATGTTTTTTTTTGCCAGGATTTCCAGAAGCGCAGCAATCTGCTTGGGCCTTGACATGATAGAAGCGACGCAATCCACATATGCTGGTCTTTTTCCGTACAACTCCGCCTCTCTTAGCAAAAGTATTCGAGGTGGGCACGTCAGCCGCTTTTCCAACAGTATTTCGAAAACTGAGTTTCCATCCACCTTCGGAAGATGCTCATGTAGCAGAAACAAATCATATCTTTCCCTGTCAAGCCGGGAGAGGGCCATTTCTCCATCACGGACGATAACAGTATCCCAAGCAGCAGAGGTGAATTGAAAACACCGTTCGACTTCTTGGGCCTTATTCACATCCAACATAGCGACTAACAACCGCATTGGGCGTGACTCTCCTTTTCGCCGCAAACCACATTTTATATTGCTTTTTGACTCGTCCTTTCCCCTTTCCTGCCGCAGCTGAAACGAAATGATTGTCGAAAAAGCAGAAATTCCGCGACATTGTCATTAGTATGTGACGCTTTTGTCTTTTTAATAGCATTTTTGAAAGAAATATCGTATACTACTGGTGCATAGAGTCCTATACTGTGATCCCCTAAGGAGGATACCATGATGCAGCAGCCTATGTATCAACCTGAGCGCCCCCAAAAACCCCGTCGCCGAAAGGGTGTTTTTGGCCGTTTCATGCGGGGATATTTGATGTTGGTGGGTGCAGGTACAACCATCTATGTATTGATTCAACTCCTGGTGAAGCTGTTTGTAGAGATAGAGGCATGGATGGGTCCCCCCGTGCCGATGGGCTAAGAAGGGAGGAGACTCCGGTTCATGAAAAAAGTAAAAGTATTTTTCAACGTTTTGTTTGATATACTTTTGTGCACCATTCTTGTGATTGTAGGCATACGCTTTGGACCCAATCTATATTACCGGCTTTTTGGCAGCGGCAATACCTTGTGGATCAGCGAACGTTTCAGCGAAGAACTGATGGAAAAAAATGAGTTGGTAGTCTTTGAGACAACTCTATCCGGACGGGAGACAACTTCCCAGAGTGCGTGGCTTCTTGGCAAGGTCCAAGAGGTGGTGATTCCCTACTCCTATACGATCAGCTTTACGGTGGATTTGAGCAAAAGCCGGGTTACTGTGGAGGGGAACACCATTATGGTTCGTCTGCCGCCTCCCAGGGCTTCTTTTTCAAAGCTTACTGTAGATGAATCCAACATGAAAAAGCGTGATTGGCTGTATCCCCTGACCCCGGAACGTTATGCCTCCATCAAAACGGAGATTGAACAGAAACTGTTTCACGAGACCTCTGAGAAAACAGAATACCTGGACGCCGCTTGGGCCACAGCTGTCAAGAATATGGAAAGCCTCTTTAAGTCCGTAGCAGAAGAATCAGAACAGGGTGTCACCTGTGACATTCAAGTTCTTATGGAACAACCCTCCCCTATACCTTCAGATGCTGAAACAACAAGTAGCACAGGTCTCGAAAGCCCGGCTCCTTCATTCGTGCCCAATACATTGTAAACTGTTCATCATCCGCATTGTTTTCGATATAAGAAGGGTGGCTGAGCAAAAGCTCAACCTCCCTTCTTATATGGTTGGTATCTTGTACCATCAAGCCGTATACGTCCAAAGAGCAGGTCTGGCTACAGCGCTTGTATCGTTCCACACGCCATGCGTTTACCGGAATCTCCACCGGGTTGTGTCCGAAAATCGTCCGGGCTTTGATGAACGACAATTGTGCGTCCGATGACTTCCTTGGGGGTAAAGCGGTTCGTATACACCTGCATGTGCGCAGTACCGTCATTTGGGAATAACACGGGTAAATCCCCCGCATGGAGAGGATGAGGCCGGGCCATCGGATTATAGTGCTCACCTGCGTTGGAGAAGGGATTCTCCCCATCAGTCGGGGTACAACTTGCGCCTTCATGGACATGGAAACCAAAAGGGCCAATCTGCGGGTTGTCTGTAGGCAGGGTTATATCAGGCAAGCCATTTAGGGTAGCATCTATGATGGTTCCTCCAGGGGCTGTGAAAAATTGAACGGTTCCCCGCACATGGGGCGAGGATGCACTGCCCTGGAGGGTCGCCATGGCATAGGGTGTGCGGTTGGGCAATGCACTGCTAATCTTTTTAGAATTCGTACCTTCAGCCATATTGATACCCCTTTCTAAGGCGACAAAAAGATGTCGCCCTGCATGGTATGCAAAAAATGGCTATTCTGCGAATGTGATGAATCATCAAAAAGGCCGGACACTGAGCCCGGCCATAGGATATTACTGGATTTGTAATTAAATGGTCACTGGATATCGGGTATATTCACCAAGAGTATTCACTTAGGATTCGTGTATTGATTGGGTTTGATTGGATGGACTGCCATCATTTGGGCATAATCCTCCGCCTGATCCTCGGTTTCCACCGCCGCCGGAATCAGCCCTGTGCATTCCGTTGCTGTGGCGAGGTTCTCCATTTCCACCGTTGGCGGATTGGAAAGCGGATTCCGATTGTTCGCTGCCGGCTGCATTCCTATCTCTCCTTCCGTTGAACGAGGGCTTGCGTAAGGATAGTATATGCTGTCGGCCAGGAGGCTATGTATAAACAGAATTTTAAAGCAAAGGAGTTCCCTTGAGCTGTGGCGGTAGCGCTTGTCCATCTCCACGTCGCTTGCGTCGCTTGGACCTGCTGGAATTGCTTGAGGGAGTGGGTTGTGCTGTTCCGGTTTTCCTGGAATGGCTTACCATGGGGGCATTGATGGCTTGAGCTGTCTGCCTTGAGAAATTGCCTGTGGGTGTCGGTCCGAACCGGGGCGGTTTAGCCTGTCCTTTGTCTGCCACCGTGTTTTGCATCAGGACTGGCTGCACACTCCTACCTGACCTGGGTGGCCGTGGCTGTTTCACGGTTTCTGTGAATACTTCCATAGGCCAAGCACTATCCTCCCGCGGGATTGTAAAGCCGATGAGTTTTTCTATGGACTTCAAGTCCTTGAGCTCATCAAAGCAGCAGAAACTAATGGCAGTGCCTGCCAAACCGGCACGGCCTGTACGTCCGATGCGGTGGACATAAGCTTCCGGCTCATTGGGAAGATCGTAGTTAATCACATGGGAGAGCCCAGAGATATCAATGCCCCTTGCCGCAATATCTGTAGCCACAAGTACAGAGATCTTACCATCTTTAAACTGGCCTAGGGCTTCCTGTCGTGCATTCTGGCTCTTGTCCCCATGAATAGCCTTTGCGATAATACCATCTTTTCCCAACTCCCGTACCACACGGTCCGCACCGTGCTTTGTACGGGTGAAAACCAGGGCATTTGCTACCTCCGGCTTACGGAGCAGAAAGGCAAGCAGATGCTTCTTATTTACTTTATCCACCAAGAACAATGATTGTTCGATACTGTCCACAGTGCTGGATACCGGGTCTACCTTGACACTGATCGGTTCGTGTAAGATGCCGATGGCCAGCTTTTCCACCTCTTGGGGCATTGTTGCGGAGAATAAAAGGGTCTGCCGCTGAATTGGCAAAAGCGTGATCACCTTACGAACATCGTGAATAAATCCCATGTCCAGCATCCGGTCCGCTTCATCCAAAACAAAAATCTCCAACCATCGAAGGTTAATATATCCTTGGCCGATCAGGTCATTCAAGCGGCCTGGCGTTGCCACCAGTATATCCACTCCACGGTTCAACTGATCCACCTGAGATCTCTGGGGTACGCCACCAAAGATAACGCATGATCGTAGTGAAAGCCCTTTCCCATAGGACTGAAAGTTTTCGAAGATCTGTAGGGCAAGTTCACGGGTGGGCGTTAAAACCAGAGCTCGAATGGGCCGCTTTCCTACTGTCTCCTGCCGACGTTCCCACAAGCGTTGCAAAATCGGCAATGCAAAGGCCGCAGTCTTTCCGGTGCCGGTTTGAGCGCAGCCCAACACGTCATTCTTTTGCAGAACCAGCGGAATTGTTTCTCGCTGAATTGGGGTGGGTTCTTCATATCCAGAGGCTTCCACAGCCTTTAGCAGCGTTTGCATCAGTCCGGTTTGTTGAAAATCCATAGCTTCATCCTATCTTTTTAGAATACGGCACTCAGCATATCACACCCCAGTGGATTGAGCAAGTAAAAAACCTGAACGGCTTCTCGTTCAGGTTGGAGAATGAATGCGATGTTTCAACGCAAACGTCTTGTTTTTCTTTTAGCATAGTTGAAGGCTGCCTGGGAATGTGTCCTTGCGTTTGCACCTACCATTTGAGTGCCGGATGGTGTATTAGGAGAAGGAGTAGGCGTGGGTGTCTGAGCACCTTGTTGAGCTTGTTGAGTTTCTGAGATGGCAGCGCCGTTTTCTCCTTCCTCTCCAAAGCAGATGGACACAAACCTGAGCGCAGCTGTGTCGCCAATGATGTGGATTTGGTTAGTGTCATCATGCAAAACGATATAATTGGGCCCAACAAACTCCAGGGTCCCTTGCCTTCCTACAATCGTGTTTGTTCCTACTAAAAACTCGGCTATGATATATGCCCCAATGTTCTCCGCCAAAATTTGGAGCACACTGTCCACAAAGCCGTCGGAACCAACATCTTGAACTGGGATTGTTACGTTTCCACCTTGTACGCTTCCATCGGATGTGGTCTGTTCTGCCATTTTGTACCCTCCTCACCTATCATGTCTATGCTCCAAACGTATGAAAACCAAATGGAAGACATTCCGAAAGCCTCCATAGGTTTGTTCCACCTTTTTCAAATGTTTTTTTGGACGGTCTTGACAAGCGATCCTAAAGCAAGTATAATTTCACCTGTGCCTTTGAGAAAGGCCGAGTGTCTGGGTGTGGCGCAGTTTGGTAGCGTGCTTGAATGGGGTTCAAGAGGCCGGAGGTTCAAATCCTCTCACCCAGACCAAAAAAGTGGCTTGATTTCTAGAAAATCAAGCCACTTTTCTTTATGAGGCAACGGATGCTGGTACTTAAGAATCCATTTCCCCTAGAAGCGGAGATGACGCTCAACTGACAGGTATCACTTTCCAGCCGCGGTCCACACATTATTCAAGTGTTGTTGCACATACGACTGTGAAACCGATTCACCATGATTCTTACTACCCGATAAATACAGATCAAAATGCCCCGTCACGTTGTTGCCGCTGATCGTATCATAAGAATGAGGCATGCCAGAGAGGGATGCCGCAAAGTTGATGCCTTTGTGAAAGATCACCACAGGGCGAGGCGTCCAATTCCATTGAGGAAAAAGCTTTATCATCGTCGCGGTATCGTCTGCTGTGAGGGGCTCAACATCCGAATGATTGGCTCCGCCCATCATTTTGAACTTGATTTGCAGACCGGTAGCACAATCTGTAACAATAAACACATCGTTTCTTTTAATAAGGTATTTGCCGTCCAAGAACCAGTCCACAAGCTTTCCCACTCTCTGAGCCGATACGCTTTCTCCCGGCGTCACGGCAAAGTTCCTTGGTGCATAGCCATTGATAGCGGTCTTTTGACCCACATTCAGCCATTCACCGGGATCCATGTAATTGTACTTCATGAGAGTCTCAACCGTTGTACCATATTTCTTGGCGATACCGCCCAAGGTATCCCCCGATTGCACGATATAAGTGATGGGCGGCCAACCCGTCACCGCTTTGGACGGTGTGGTGGACGCGGGGGTGGATTGGGCCGGAGTTTTTGTAACGGACGGTATATATAGTACCTGATTGATATCAATAATGTCACTTTTTAGAGCATTGTAGGTTTTGATCTTTTCAACCGTAGTGGAATACCTGGAAGCGATCAGCCACAGTGAATCGCCCTTTTTTACGATATACTTGGTATCCGGATAGACAATGAGCTTTTGCCCGACGTAGATCATATCCGAGGTAAGTGAATTATACTGCTTGAGTTGCTGGACAGTTACACCGTATGCTTTGGATATTTTGGATAGCCAATCGCCGGCCTTCACAGTATAGATTGTGGCAGCCAACGCCTGCATACCTGCTGTAAACAGCAATAGAACCCCCATCACCATTGCGGACAGTCTTTTGCAAAGTTTCATCATTCGCTCCTCCTATCATTACATTAGTATGACATTTATTACAAAAATAATACAACGGAAAGGACATCATTACAATGTAAATATATGGCAGAATCGAAATCTATTGGTTTTACAGGCTTTTTAAATCGTCATCAAAATATTCTTGAGTGAAACCCAAATTTAATATAGTGAACCCTCAAAGGTCGCCCCATCTCACTCAAAGGGTGAATGCTCCTTGCGAACAAAATAACCTTGAGGATGGTTGCAAACCGGACAGATTTGCGGAGCATTTGCTCCATTATGGATGTGTCCGCAGTTCAGACAAATGTATTGAATTGTTGCACCACTCGAGAAAAGTTGGTTGTTTTTCAACAATCCGGCATAATATTCGAATCGGTCACTATGGGTTTTTTCAATGGCAGCTATCATATGGAACGAATGGGCAATAGGTGCAAAACCTTCTTGGGTGGCGATATCGCCAAAGGATTTATAGATCGTGTCGTGCTCGGCGGCCTCATGCTGAGCAGCGAGCTGCAAAAGCAGAACAAGATTCGTGGAGTTGTCAATCGGGTAATCGGCATGGATTGATATTTCCTGCCCTGTGAACTCCACTAAATGGTTGTAAAATACCTCTGCATGCTCCTTTTCTTGATTAGCAGTGTAGTGAAACAGCCAATATAGAACTTCCAGCTCCTGTTTTCGAGCTTGGCCTGCTGCAAATTCATACCGCCGCCATGCCTGGCATTCCCCCGCAAAAGCTTTCAACAGGTTCTCCTTGGTTATGCTGTCCCTTAGCAACATCTTATCTCAAGTCCCCCTCTGATTGTTTGGAATTATGTTTCCCCTTTAGACTTAATGGCATTCCTATCGAAGGTGATAAAATGTTATTCAATCACTACCAAGGGGTCGCCATATCAGTCTTCAATGGGTATCCCTCTCCATTGCAGCTGCGCTCAGCACTGATTTGACAGCACTTCGTATTTCTTGGTAGCTGGTGCAGCGGCAAAGATTGGACTCCAGCCAGGACTCCATTTCGTACTCATCTGCGTCAGGTCGCTGAATCGCCAGGGAATGGGCCACCATCAGGAATCCGGAGGTGCAGTACCCACACTGGAAAGCATCCGCATCTACAAAGGCAAGCTGGACCGGGGCATCCCCCCCAGCCCTTCCACTGTCAGCAACTCATGCCCAACAGCTTCGACCGCTAACACCAAGCACGACTTTGCTGGACACCCATCCATGAGGACTGTACAGGCCCCACAATCCCCGTTTCTGCATCCAGGCTTTGCACCCGTTAGCCCAAGCTGCTCACGGAGTACATCCAACAACAAATCCGATGGGCGGACCGTCGCCCGGTGAACTTCTCCATTGACACGAAGTTCGATGACTTGGATTCCTTCATAGATTTTCATAGCCGCTTTTCTCTCCAAATTGCGTCAATAACTTGTGAAGTATCTGGCGCCTGTAGGTTCCAGAGCCTTCCTGATTCTCCAATGTACCCATTGGTAGACAGTCCATGGCCTGTGCAACCCGATCGGCTAACGGTTTTGCTGGATTGTTCATTGCGTTCTCCATTGCAGTGGAGCGAAAGGGTTTCTCGCAGATGCCGGAAAAGGCCATTCTACGCTGCTCACCATCCCACAGCATTGCAATGGTGACTGCGGGGTAACCAATCTTCTCACCCAGCGTTTGCTTGATGTGAAAAAACGGAGCTTGAGTATAAGCCGTATTCACCAGAATCTGGTGAACAAACTCCCCTTCTCTCAAGCGCATGCGGCCCTGAAACACGTCTTGGATTGGGGCCTGCCTGGGGCCCTCGGGACCCCAAAGCGCTACCATAGCATCCGACAGCAGCAAGGGAAGTACAGCCTCGCGATAGATGATGGTTCCGCATAGGTTGCCGCCCAGGGTGATACGGCATTGATTGGTATGGTCCGCAATCCGCCCAACAACAACACCCAGCAACGGAAACAGATTGGATACCCGTATCCTCTCCAGGGATACGGCACCTCCCAGGATGAGCTGACAGCCATGTATTTCCAGCGCATTCATGGCCGGTAATGCTTTGATATCAATCACGACATCCGGAGCGATGGTTCCTGCTGTAGCCATGGTAATAATCTCACTGCCACCGCCATAATAGAGCACTTGCTTTCCCTGTGCTTTACTACGCAGGAATACCTCCGCCGCTTCTATTTCTGTGCTGGGTAAGTAATAGGCAAAGGTCTTTGCAATCATGTCTGAGCCTCCTTTAACAGGATCCAGAGCCGCTCCGGTGTTGCAGGCAGTTCGTTTACGCTCTGTCCAGTAGCAGCGGACAGAGCGTTGGCCAAAGCGGCCGCCATGCCGATGATTCCATGCTCCGACATGCTTCTTGTGCCATAGGGAGCATCCTCCTGGGGTGTCTCCACAAAAGCTATCCGATATTCCGGTTCTTCCCCAATATGCATCACCTTATAACTGCGCAGTGAAAGGGTGGTCGGCTTGCCGTCCGGATTGTAGCGGAAACATTCCCGGCTGGCCATACTTAATCCCATGGACATCCCGCCTCGTACGAGCTCACCCATACCCTTGGGGTTGACGGCATTCCCCACATCCATCACGGTGGAAGCGCGCAGGATATGGTAGGTACCATCTCGCAGGTCCACCTCGACCTCCACCACCTGTACACCCACTGTCCAGGCTGGGCTGATCTGTCCCTGTCCGGTTACCGGATCCATGCTGGAGAGTCCTTTCATCATCACACCGCCGCGTCCAATCACCTGCTTTCCGATGGATGCTCCTGCAGGGGCCTTGAAACCATACACAAGATCTTTGAAATGAACGTAAACATCAGGATCACCACGACGATATACTTTGCTATCCTTCACTTCAATATCTTCCGGCCAGCAACATAACGCCTCCGCGCCTATTTGACGGAGCTGCATGAGGGCGTCTTCTGCTGCCCGCAGAACAGCACGTCCCGCCAGATAGCTGGATAAACTTGCTACGCTCTTAAAATGTTTGGGGGTGACACGGGTATCCACATCCATGATCACATGTACTTGATCAATGCTGATTCTCATCCGGTCAGCAAGAAGTTCCGCCAACAGCGATTTGCTTCCGCTACCGAATTCTACAACTCCTGTTTGAAGATTTAACGAGCCGTCTTCGTTGAAGGTGATCACAGCACCTGAAACAGCATCAGTGGGAGGTACGGATGATTTCCAAAAGCAGGCAATCCCCTGGGCACGAACGTTATTCTGGTCAATGGTGACCAAGGATGGATTCCATCCCGAAAGGGGTTTTATCTGGTCAAGGCAGGTAGCCACATCCCCCAAATTGCTAAAAGTGCACTTGACCCCCGTGGGAGACAAATGACCAGGCCGCAGAGCATTCAGTCTGCGTAATGCAAGAGGGTCCATCTTCAGAGTCTTTGCCAGCTTATCCATGGTGCGCTCCACGCACAGGGTCAAGCTTTCATGGGCAAAACCGCGATATGAGGTGGCATAGGTATGATTGGTGTACACTGCATAGGCATCACAAAGCAAATTCTCCACATGATAGGGGCCCGTACAGTCTGCAGCCATGGACTTTGCCATATAGGGCCCGATATCGCTGTATGCGCCATTATCCAGCCAGAAGGTCAACTCCATGGCCTGCAGCATCCCGTCCTTGGTTACGCCCGCCTTAATCCTGGCTTCAAGACCCATCCGACAAGGCATGGTCGTCATCTCCTGCTCCCGGGTAAGGATGACCCGAACAGGATGTCCACCCACCTTCTGGGAAGCCAACATGGCCAGAGCTTCCACAGCAACGGTCACCTTTCCCCCATAAGCTCCGCCCACCAATGGTACCCGCGAACGGATATTGCCCGCTGGGATCCGGAAGCTGCAGGCATTCTGCTTGGCGACCTCAAAAGGCGCCTGAGTCGGAGATATTATCTCAACGGTGCCATCCCGATTCATATGGCAACGTGCAGTGTGGATCTCCATGGGCATGTGGGCTGAGGGTGGCAAATAGAAAGATTCCTCCACAACGACGTCGCTGGCAGCCCAACCTACCTGCATGTCTCCCTTGCGAACAGGATAGTGGCTTGCGATGTTGGTTCCGGCCTGTGGCGTTACATCATCCACAACCCTCGCATACTCACCCAGCTTTTCGTGAAGAATGGGTGCGCCATGCTTCAGCGAATCGCCAGGGCGAAAGACACAGGGAAGAGGCTTATAGGTAACTTGAACTTTCTGCAGAGCATGATCTGCAGTATATTCATCCACCGCCACAATCATGGCCACAGGTTCTCCCGCATAACGAGTAATACTGTTAGCCAACAAAGGGCGGTCCTTGATGAGGGTGCCACACATGATGCCGCTGTTCTCTCCCGTAACCACAGCCTTAACCCCTTCCATCGCCAGGGCATCGGTGGTATTGATGCTCAGAATGCGGGCATGTCCATGGGGCGAGGTCAGAATTCGCGCACAATAATGACTGGTAATCGGCAGGTCATCCGTATAGACCGCTTTTCCCGTTACCTTTTCCCAGGCTTCTTTCCGGTGATGGTCTTGCTCAGCCAGAGCTTCCATTGACATCCACGCCTTTCCAATTGATTCATATTTTCGTATTGTTCGCTGATCAACTGGAATTCATACGGTACATCCATACGTCAAGGGGATACGAGGCACCACCAACAGATTTAAGTCGAGCTGGCCATCAATTTCATGTGCATTTTGATCAGATTCGTGGTATAATCATCTGGCGCTGTAACGCCGCCGAATGAGCGCCCAGCTGGGAGGAACCGAACGTGCCGCGACAGGAGGGCGTCAAGCCCATTGCTCAGAACAAAAAGGCCTACCACGAATACTTTGTGGAAGAAACCTACGAATGCGGTCTTTGCCTGTCTGGCACAGAGGTGAAAAGTATGCGGCTGGGCCGCGTAAACCTCAAGGAGAGCTTTTGCATGATCCGCAAAGGAGAAATCTATGCCGAGGGCATGCATATCAGCCCCTACGAGCAGGGTAACATCTTCAACACAGACCCACTGCGACCCAAAAAGCTGCTGATGCATGCCAACGAAATCCGCAAGCTGGGGGGGCTGGTGAGCCGTCAGGGATATGCGTTGATTCCCCTTCGGGTCTACCTGAAGAACGGATTGATGAAGCTTGAATTGGGCCTTTGCAAGGGCAAGCATCTCCATGACAAGCGGGACGTAGCGGCCGAGAAGGACGCCAAGCGTGAAATGGAGCGGGCCTTCAGCCACAGGCGCGAGGCGTAGGCACACAGGAAACTGGTGAGCATTTGGCATTAGCGATTGTCAGAATCATGGGGGTGTTCTGGTTTCGACGGGGGTTTTCGAGGGTTAGGTAAGCGAGCCGCGGACCCTGTACCGCGTAAAAACGGGGAAAAACAATAACTGACAATAGCGATTTCGCTTTCGCGGCGTAATGCCGCGCGTCGGCCCGGATTACCCACAGGTCCGGTTACCGGCGTCAGCTATGTGGGGAACGAGTGCGCCCAAGCTTTGAAGCGTTACCCGTAATCATGAAGCTACTGTAGCCAAAAGCCTGCCCGTGGGCGTTTGGTGAGGGGAATCCCAAATCACAGGATGCGCTCGGAGAAAACCTGGTCAGCGTGCTTTCGGACAGGGGTTCGATTCCCCTCACCTCCACCACAAAATCCCTACGGTATAAAGGCCGTAGGGATTTCTTCAAACTGTTCCACTCTGATTCCGTGATGAGTCAAATCATCACTCAGTTCTTTTACAGCATTCATATATCTATATGTACTCGGTGTGTTGCCACACCGAGCGATGTTTTTAGTCACATCTATGACCACGGCAGCAAATGCATCGTCTATAAACGAGCAAAGCCACAATGAGGATCGCCATCACCACCGCAAATACAACAATGGCAGGAAGGACGCTCAAAACAATTCCCGCAAAAACGGCACCTACAATCAAACCAATGGCAAAGACCAAAAACAACGCCAGCAGGCAGATGAGCCTTTCGATACACTTGCATACTGATGTCTTGGCCTGCCCAGAGTTTGTGTCGCTTTCACGACAGACGGTCGGATAAACCATGTTTACACCCCCTTTCCATCCCCATTCATGCTATGCCCCATGGAGGATGATGTGCGAAAAGTATCAGTACTTTACCATTGTGTTCGAAGACAATATTCGCAGCAATGATTCGTTCATAAATCTCTAGCGGCATGTGCTCCTTATGAGCGATATGATAGCGCACATTGCAGATCAATTTATCTTATGCATTTCTTCATTGCATCTTGGAGAGATCAGTGTCAGAAAAATGATCCGGGAGTACAATGGTTATGAAGGCATGGCATTTATTTGCCGGCGTCTTCTGATGCAATATATGGAGGGTTCAGATATGACCACGCAAAATACAAACTGGCCTAATTCCCGCGCTCAGGCAATCACAGAAATGGTTGGTTCTGTAGCAAAGGAACAATCCGCGTTGGGACGCATTCTGGAGTCCGAGGCCAACAACCTGGGGACAATCTTGTGTTACCATTGTGTGAGCCCGCAGCAACTTTTGGAAGCGAATCAAAGCGTATACCGTTTGATCAACGCTGTATCCCGCCTGGAGATGGTACTCCAATCCAAGCTTGAACTATTCCAAGACTGTCTCTGCCCCGAATCTTCTCCTCTCATGTGCGCAAGAGAAGACTAAATTCCTAAGCAGGGAGCGCAAATGCGGTTGCGCTCCCTGCATGCTGAAAAAGCCCAAGCGCATCACCAAGTCAGGAGTGGTCTAATCATGAATACTACCCACATATTGCTTGACAAAGCATGCCCAACACAGGATCCAGCCGTTGTTTCCGGTTCCTGCTGTATGTGTGGATGCAAGCATGGAATCCTGAAAGATTACCCACCAAATGGCAGTATTCTTGCTGCGGAGTGCCCTCAACCAAACCAGTGTATGAGCGATCCACATTCTGATCGGTGCTCACGCAGCTATCTGTACACGTCCAATGGCAATCGATACAGACGAGTGCGAGGAATCAATATTGCATATGGAGACAGTTGTTCAGGCACCTATTGTAGTTGCGAGATACCATCTTCTTGCCCGCGCCCCAAATACTGTGAATCTGTACTGGCATCCGTGGCCGAGGCACAGCTCAATATCTCAAGCATGCTGAAGGCAGAGGCTGACAAACTCGATAAAGCAATAGAAGTCGCAGGAAACAATGAGCAATTGCTTGCGATCAATGAGGCAGTCCACCGGACGCTGATCGCTGTGATTTTCCTGGAGCAAGCTTTGTATTTCAAGTTGGAGCAAATGAAAGACATGTGCGGATCATGTAAAATGGGTTCCCTTGCAACAAACACAGCATTAATAAGCATTCCTGATTCTTCGCCTGGGCAATGAAGCTCGCACCTATAATCGACAAGTCATCACACATTTCATCGATATACGACATACAATACTATCGGAAAGCGTCAGTTGCCTTGGCGGCTCTGTGCAATTTCCAAGGTGGATTGTGGCTGTTTGAAAGGAGTATGTCATGCCCTCCGATTATAATCGTTCCTGCCCCCACCCCTGCACCATGAACTTAGACCATGAGTCATTAAACGTTGATCCTTGCCCCCCTGTCAACTCGCCCTGCTGTAAAACTCGATGTCATTGTGTCGGCGAAGATTTTGGCCCTGACCCTTTTGTGATCAATATCGTGCGTGCCACTCTTGAAAATTCCTTCTTCAGAAAGGCACTTTGGACGGGGACATATCTTCAACTCACCCTGATGTGCATTCCTCCGGGAGGAGAAATTGGCCTGGAAATCCATCCGAACCTTGATCAGTTCCTCCGACTGGAGCAAGGAGAAGGGAAAGTTCTGATGGGGAGAACGTGTAACTGCCTAGACTATCAGCGAAAAGTTTCTGATGATTCTGCAGTGATCATCCCTGCCGGAACTTGGCATAATCTGGTCAACACGGGAAATCAACCGATCAAACTATATTCTATTTATGCGCCGCCTCAGCATCCTGCCGGAACCATTCATTGTACCAAGGCAGACTCTGATGCCGCGGAGTAAGCCACCAAATTTAACAAGTTAAAAGCAACAGCCATAAACAGCCTTTGGGACTGTCTCCTATTCTTGGTGTCAGTCCCTTTGACTATCCAGATTATTGATGCGCAGTATTCGGATAAACTTTACGAAGAGGAGCCTGAATGTTGGATTTTGTCCAGGGCATGGTGGAATTGGGTTTCATACAACTCCGTGTATACGCCGTTTTGGCTTACCAATTCCTCATGCCTGCCTCGCTCCACGATCTCGCCCTTTTTCAGTACAAGGATTTCATCTGCCGCCATGATCGTGGAAAGGCGATGGGCGATCAGAATGCTGGTTCTGCTTCTGATCAGGGGAGCAATGGCTTCCTGAATCAAATCCTCGGAAATGGAGTCCAGCGAGGAAGTAGCCTCGTCAAAGATCAGGACTGCAGGATCCTTTAAAATGACCCGGGCAATAGAGATACGCTGCTTTTCACCCCCCGAGAGCTTGAGTCCCCTGTTCCCTACAAGCGTATCATAGCCCATGGGCTGGGCAGCAATAAAGTCATGGATATTGGCCTTCTTGCACGCGTCTTCCAACTCATCCTGGGTAGCCTCCGGCTTTGCATAAAGCAGGTTCTCCCGAATGCTGCCGTTAAAAAGATAGGTATCCTGAGTCACCATGCCAACGCTCTGCCTAAGAGTGTACAGATCCATTTTACGTACATCAATGCCGTCCAGGGAGACCTGCCCCGCCGTTACGTCATAAAGCCTGGGAATCAAATTGACCATTGTACTTTTTCCGGAACCGGAAGGGCCTACTATAGCAATGCTGTGCCCCTGGTCGAGGCGGAAGTCGATGTCTTTCAGAACCAGATGGCCTGGCTCGTAGGCAAATTGTACATTGTTGAACACCACCGTGCCTTGGATTACCTCCGGCTTCAAGGCGTTTTGCGGGTTTTCCACCTCCGGCTTCATGTCAAAATAAGTAAAGATACGCGTAAACAAAGCCATGGATCGCACCACGTCGACATGGATGGTTAAAAGGGTGTTGACAGGCCGGTACATCTGGGTCAGCAAGGCCACCAACACCGTGATGTCACCTACCGTCAGGCTCGTGTCCTGCCGGATCAACAGATATCCGCCCGCCATGTAAATCAGCATGGGTCCGATGGTTGTGACGGTATTGATGGTCATGCGGAACCAGCGTCCCGCCATGCTCTCACGCACGTTAAGCTTGGTCATGGCCTCGTTTGCCTTGCGGTAATTCTCATACTCACTTTGCTCGTTGGTGAACAACTTCACCAGTTGTTGACCGCTGACGCTTAAGGTTTCGTTCAGAATGCCGTTGATCTTGTCATTGGACTTTTGGACCTGCATCGTAAGCGACCAGCGGCTTTTGCCCACTCGCTGGGTGGGGATGGCGAACAGCGGCACGATAACGATGCCCAGTAATGCCAGCATCCAGTTTTTCTGAAACATTGCCACCAATGCCACCACCAAAGTGATGGTGTTGGAAAGAATGCTGGTCAGTGTGCCGAGGATCACCGACTGGACTCCGGAGATATCACTGGTCATTCGGGTAATGATGTCTCCCTGATTGTTGCTGGTGTAAAATCGATGGGACAGGAGCAGCAATTTTTGAAACATGGTGTTACGCATATCGTAGGTGATATGTTGGGCCACCCATGTGTTAATGTAGCTTTCGATTACCGCGATCCCATTGGCCAACAGCGTTACTCCAAAGGAAAGGAGTACCAATTGAACGAGCAGCGAAAAGTCGCGCCCGATCAATCCCTGGTCAATGATTCTGCCGGTGAGGATGGAGGGCAGCACACCCAGCATAGATGACGCGGTAATGGTCAGTAAAACCAAAGCCATTTGAAGCCGGTAGGGTTTCAGATAGCACCCAATCCTCTTGAGCAGCACCCAGGTGACCTTGGGAGCATTCGTTTTTTCTTCCTCAGAGAGGAACTGAACACCAGCTCTTCCGAAGCCACCCCTGGGCTGCGTCATGGTTGGACCTCCTCATGATGGTCATGACCTTCGTGACATACGTGCCCCCAGCGGCCAAACCCATGGCAGCAACTGATCTTGCCTTTTTCATAGCTTTCTTGCCAGTCCACATATAGCTTTTCCAGGAGCGCAGCAAGGTTTTCCTTTTCCTCTCCCGACAGTGCCTGGAACAATATTTTCTGCCTTTTCTTCCTCTTGGTCTCCGACTCCTTGGCTACCCGGCTTCCCTCCTCCCGTAAAACTATGTCCACGCTCCGGCGATCCTCCTCATTGGGCATACGGGTAATCAATCCGCCAGCTTCCAGTTTAGCAAGGATCTCGCTTAAGGATCCGGCCTGGACACCCAACTCTTCCTGCATCTCCCGCTGTGTCATCCGTTCCTGCTGAAGCAAAATTCCCAGAATCCGTCCCTGTCCGCCCTTGACATCCGCATGATGCCGCATCAGGTGAGCAATGCGTCTTAAATACTGATACAACTTTTCTTCAATATTCATAACTTCAATCATATTCTTTCTCCACCGTTTTATTAGGTACCTTTGAAATAATAACATGGCGTTTTATAGATGTCAAGGTACCTAATAGTATATTCATAATATCAGTGGCATTCTACAGGCACACTCTTCTGAGCTAGAGAAAAGGCTGACTTGGTTCTGCTACTGCTCTATCAAAGAATGAGCCTGTGTCCTTCGTTGACGACCCTATCCACATGCGTTATAATGAAGTTCTTGGATTGCCATTTATAGGCGTTTTCCATGACCTTTCCCGGCAATCCGGTTTTATTTTGTAGCTTTGGAGGATGCAGCGATGAGCATCAAGGTGATGAGTGTGTTTGGTACACGGCCTGAAGCGATCAAGATGCTTCCCCTGGTCCATGCAATAACCAAAGACCCGCGGTTTCAAAACCTTGTGTGTGTCACCGCCCAGCATCGGGAGATGCTGGATCAGGTGCTGGATACTTTTCAGGTTAAGCCCCATTATGACCTTGATTTGATGACCCCACGCCAAACCCTCACGGATATCACCGGCAATGTATTGCGAGGAATGGAAGGGGTCTTCGCGGAGGCTAAGCCGGATATAGTATTGGTCCATGGGGATACCACCACCAGCTTTGCCGCTGCTCTTGCCGCTTTCTATCAGCAGATCCCCGTAGGCCACGTAGAGGCAGGGCTTCGCACTTATGACCGTTACTCCCCCTTTCCTGAAGAGATGAACCGCAACCTTACCAGCAAACTGGCCACCCTTCATTTTGCGCCTACCCAGCTCAACGTGGAAAATCTCGCCAGGGAGAGCATCACCGATCATGTGTATATCACAGGCAATACCGTCATCGATGCGTTGTTATCCATTGTGCGGCCAGACTATGTATTCCATGAGTCTGCCTTGGATCATCTCTCCTATGAGGGTATGCGCACGGTGCTGATGACCGCCCACCGACGGGAAAATTTGGGGCAACCGATGCGTAATATATTTGAAGCTGTTTTAAAGCTGGTTCAGCGTCATCCCGATGTTCAGGTGATTTATCCCATGCACAAAAACCCCGCGGTACGCCAACCAGCCTTTGAAATACTTGGGCATCATCCCCGCATCCATTTGATCGAGCCTATTGGCGTCAGCGATATGCACAACCTTTTTACCAAGTGCTACTTCATCATGACCGACTCAGGAGGCCTTCAGGAGGAGGCCCCCGCCTTGGGCAAGCCGGTGCTGGTACTTCGCACCGAGACAGAGCGTCCGGAAGCCGTCGCTGCAGGAACAGCAAAGGTGGTGGGGATAGAGCGGGAGGATATCCTCCGGGAGGCGGAGCGCCTGCTTGAGGACCCAATCGAATACAAGCGCATGTCTCAAGCCCAAAACCCCTATGGCGACGGGCATGCCTCCCGAAGGATCTGCGACGCTATCGCGGACTTTTTCAACAGCCCTAGTCGGAGGGAACATTGTTGAACGATTGCTTTTCGGATAAGGTTTATCAGATTGTGAACCAAATCCCTTGGGGAAAGGTTACTACGTACGGGGTGATCGCCAGGATGCTGGGCTGTCCCCAATCGGGTCGCTATGTGGGCTTTGTTATGCGTAATGCCCCTGCCTTCCTGCCCTGCCACCGGGTGGTCAATCAAAAGGGAGAAATGGCTCCTCATGATACCTTTGGCTCTCAGGATTATCAGCGGGAACTACTTCGTTCGGAAGGGATTACCTTCCTCACCAATGGCTGTATCTTCATGAAAGAGCATCTCTGGTTAGGATAATGGCGCCACAACAAGGTTGCGTGTTTTTGTCCTTCATCTTGCGCTGAAGCATCTTATCAGTATATAATGGCCTCTGTCCATGCGCGATTATGATAAAGGCGGTACACACCATGCATCAACACGATGAACACTGCGGCTGCGGTCATGTCCATGCCCCGATTCCCACACCCGAAGAGCTGACACCCATCCAGGTGGATATTCTTTTAGCGCTGCGTCAACGGCAATGTCTGCCTGTAGCTTCCTTTTCCCTCGCAAAAACCGGCGATGAGACGCGTTACAATGTTGCGTTGGCACCGGTTTACCTATCCTCACCGCAGGACACCATGGAGCAGGTGAAGGATCTTGGCAATCAGCTTTCCCTTCTGGAGGATATGAATCTACTCACGCTGGATTATGATCTGCCGCTACGAAATTACTCGGATGAAGAGTACAAAACCTCAGCGTTATATGCGTACTTTGTCAGAACGGTAGAAGAAGCAGCACAACTGCCTGACTCCACCTTTGATACACCACAATTGGAGTTGGGAAGCATGGTGTTAACGAAGGCAGGAGAAGATTTCGTGGATACGCTGCTTGCCTAAGCAGCGTATCCGTGTCAGGATATTCTTATCTGTATGAACTGTATATCCTAGCAAGACGAGACGGTGCCCACATCGCATCAGTTCTTTTCGATCCTGTCAGGAGGAGATGCTGCATGAATTTTCTTCCCATGCCCCAAAAGGTTGTCCATGAAAACGGTCTTTTCATCCTCTCCTACCGTTCGGTCATTGTCCTTACAGATACAAAGCCTTCCGCGTTGCTGTATGCCGGTCTTCTTCGAGATACCATTACGGAGGAGACGGGGCTCACGCTGTCCATCCTGCGAGGAGTAAGCAGACCGGGTGATATTTCCCTGTCCGAGGATGCGACCTTGCCAACAGATAGATATCAGATGTTGGTTTCCGAACATGGTATCTACCTTCGGGGTGGTAGCGATGCGGCCCTGTGCCACGGTGTACAGACACTCCGCCAATGGATACAGCGGCATGGGTTTCGCCTCCCTGCCCTGAAAATAGAGGATTGGCCGGATTTTCCCAATCGTGGCTATTACCTGGATGTCTCCAGGGGACGGGTTCCTACCCTTACAACCCTAAAGGAATATGCGGATCTCCTGTGCCGCTATAAGATCAACCAATGGCAGCTTTATGTAGAGCACACTTATCTTTTCCGTGATTTTTCCGAATCGTGGCGGGACGACACGCCTCTTACGGCTGAGGAAATCATGGAGTTGGATGCCTACTGTGCGGCGCGGTGTATCGAACTGGTGCCTTCCCTCTCCACCTTCGGTCATATGTACAAAATTCTTAGCACAAAATCAAACCATGACCTGTGTGAGATGGAAAACCCTGAATCATATCCCCACAACTTTAGCAACGTCATGCATCACCACACCCTGAACGTATCCAACGAAAGGGCGCTTCCCTTTGTATTTTCCATGATCGACGAGTATATGCAGCTTTTCACCTCCCGCAAGTTCAATATTTGTGCGGATGAAACCTTTGATCTTGGCAAAGGCCGAAGCGCGGAACTGGCCCAGAAGATTGGCGAACGCTCGTTGTATATGAACCATGTGAAGGCTTTGTGCGAGCATTTGGTGGCCCAAGGTCGAACACCTCAATTCTGGGGCGACATCGTGGTGCGCTTTAAGGCTGCTTATGACATTCTTCCCAAGGAAACGGTCTGCTTGAACTGGGGCTATCTTCCCAACCAACCTGAATACGAGATTCAAGCATTGGCTGAAGCGGGAGCAACCCAGTATGTCTGTCCTGCCGTATGGGGTTGGAACCGTTTGATACCCCTTATTCGAGACTCCTTTGACAATATCCGCGCCATGTGCGCCCATGGCCAAAAGTACGGTGCCATAGGCCTGCTTAACACCGACTGGGGCGATTTTGGACATATCAACCACCCCTGGCTCTCCGTTCCGGGAATCCTCTATGGAGCTGCCTTATCCTGGAACAACCGGTCCAATGTCTTTGATGTGCTCAACCGTGCCATCTCATTTCTGGAATATGGCGACAAATCAGAGCAATTTATGGAAGCCTTTAGAGCTCTGTCCTGCCATGAGATCTTTGATTGGTACCATGCCGTCCTCTGGATTGAAGCAGATGACGATCTGCAGCGAAAAGAAATTTTCTCCGAAATAAGGGTGGAAGAGGCTCCGGCTGCAAACCGCGCCCTGGAGGACGCCCTTGGTAAGCTGTGGGAAGCCGCCCGCTCGATGCCGCATCACAAGCGTTCCTGCATGCATGCGCTATGTCTGATGTCGGATGGTGTGCGCATCTGGAATGACATTGCAGTCCATATCGGACACGTCTTTTATGGACAAGGATCCAAAAGAAAAGAAGGCACGGATCTGGCTTGTGAACTCGAATCCTGGTATCATGCCTATGCTCAGCAGTGGAGAAGCGTGTCCAAGGAGGGCGGCATTGCGCGAATCATGACGGTCGTGAATGCGTATGCCGATCTGCTGAGGGGATAACCTGTGCCTGTTCTTGTTGTGCCATGCCGTCTATACAGATCTATGTACACATAAATGGAAGCAAGGAAAAAAGGATTGCATCGCTATATCAGTCGGGTATCTTACCCGTCAATCTGCCCTGCAATCCATTTGACAGCAATCGATCGCCTACGCTACTCGCAGGGATACACAAGACCCCATTGCGCACGCAGTTCATCCATCATCCTGAGGATACGAATGGTTTCACTGTGCGGCATCGCTTCGCACTCCACAAGACCGCGTTGGATCGCGTCCACAGCGCAAGTCACCTCATATTCGTATCCGGTGATCTGCGACGGAACTGTATAGATACGCGCTTCTTCAGGTTTTTTGTACGGTATGACGGTGATCGTACCGGGGTTGTTGATGTTGTCCGTCTCCAGTGTACCGGCTGTACCATAGATTACCCCTCGCCGGTCCCCGGCGCAGGTAACAGCGGCACAAAGGATCGCCATTTCACCGGTTTCGTAGGTGATTGTAACGCTTTCCTGCATGTCAACGCCAGTATCCATCATTTGAGCGATGCTGTTCACCGAGGCGACATTATCGCCCAGTACCATAGATGCGAAGTTGAGTGCATATACACCCAAATCCAGCAAAGCACCCCCAGCCAGTTCCGGTTGACGTATGCGTGGCTTCTGAGCAATTAGATATGCCAGATTGGCTGTCACGATCTGTGGCTTGCCAATGACCCCACTGGAGATGATTTCATCGATCATGGTACGGGCCGGCTGGTATCGCGTCCAGATAGCCTCCGCCATAAACAGCCCTTTTTCCCTGGCCACGGCCGTTACTTTCTCTGCCTGCCGGGCATTGACCGTAAAGGCCTTTTCACAAAGCACATGCTTACCATGAGCTAAACAACGTAACAGTTGTTCATAATGAAACGAATGGGGCGTAGCGATGTACACCAGATGCACATCAGGATCCCGAAGCATCTCCTCATAGGATCCATACGCTTTTTGAAAGCCATGCTCCTGTGCAAACCGCTGCGCGCGGTTTTCGTCCCGGGCTGCTACGGAATGCATACAAATCGACTGATCTCCCCGGGCGATCATACCCGCAAGTGTCCTTGCCATGATGCCCGCGATATACCCCGCTCCCAATATGGCAATATTAATCACGCCCAACACTCCTTCCCCTGGGACGCTGTTTATGCCAGAATGGCTTTGATCTGTTCAAGCTGCGTCTGGGTGAGCATTTTCACGTCACTGTTATGCGCACCGGTGCCGGAATCTTCTATCAACACCAACTTGGTATCCCTTTGAGTTACTGTGTTATGCCAGAGTGTTGCTGGGATGTTATACACCTTCATGGGCTGCATCTCCACCTTGTCGATCTCCAGTTTCCCTTCCTCCTCGTTGGCATATAACAAGGTGCACCGTCCTGCCAACAGGATAAACAGCTCATCGGTTTCATTGTGCCGCTCCAGACAGTTGATACTGTTGATATCATTCTCCGGCTTCCAGTTCTTGATGCCCACCATCCATTTTGGGTTCTCAAACACGCGGGTCAAGCCATTGCCCTCGTAATTATATTGCAGGATTTCCATCGTATCGATCCTTTCTGTGTGACTTACCGCTTCTTGCCTGATGCCGATTTCTGTCCGATGACACGGATGCAGGCCTTGGTGATGGCTTCCGCTGTTAGCCCATACTCGCGGAAAAGATCCTGAGGCTTTCCACTCTGTCCAAAGCGGTCCTGAATCCCCACCTGTTCAAAGGGTACGTATGCCTTGCCCATCAGCGCTTCCGCTATAGCGGAGCCCAACCCACCAATGACGGAGTGTTCCTCTGCCGTGACCACCGCACCGCATGTAACAGCCATGTGCAATATGCTTTCCTCATCCAAAGGCTTTATCGTATGAACATTGACCACGGCGGCTGATATCCCTTCCGCATTTAGCGCTTGGGCGGCTTCCAAAGCCTGTGCAACCATAATTCCACAGGCAAAAATCACCACATCCGTACCTTCCATCAACACGACCGATTTCCCAATTTCAAAGGGTGTCGCCTCTGTTGTGCAAATGTCAGTGGGAAGACGTCCTGTGCGGATATAGATAGGCCCGTCCTTAGCGGCTGCAGCAAACACAGCCTTCCTCATTTCAATGGCGTCGCAAGGGGCCAGCACGGTCATACCGGGCAGGACCCGCATCAGCGCGATATCCTCAATCGATTGGTGGCTGCCGCCATCCTCGCCGCAGCTGGGGCCCGCATGGGATAGACCCAGCTTCACATTGGCGTGGGTGTAGCAGATGGAATTTCGGATCTGCTCGTAAGCACGCCCCGTACCAAACAGAGCAAAAGTGCTGGCAAACACCTTGTACCCACTGTTGGCCAGCCCGGATGCCGCCGCCATCATATTGGCTTCCGCGATGCCGAAATTATAGAACCGATCCGGATACTGGTTGGCAAAATCGACAGACATGGTGGCATGAGCAAGATCTGCGTCAACAACCAGCACATTTTCATCCATGGCGCCCAACTCCGCCAGCGCTTTGCCATACGCTACCCTTGTGGATTGCTTCTCTGGCATACTCAGCACCCCATTTCACGCATCGCTGCGTCGAATTGTTCCTGATCCATGGGCTTTCCGTGCCACCCCACGGTATTTTCCATAAAGGAAACACCCTTGCCTTTTATCGTGTGGCAGAGCATAAAGCGTGGCTTATCACTCACAGGACGGTTGAGTGTTTTTGCAATCGCGTCAATGTCGTGACCATCCACCTCAGAGATTTCCCAGCCAAAGGCCTGGAACTTGTCCAAAATATCACCCAGGGATAACACCTGATCGTTGGTACCGTCAATCTGAAGCTGATTATAGTCCATGAGCACTGTCAAGTTATTCAGGCGATAATGCGCGGCGGCCATCGCGGCCTCCCATACCAGACCTTCCTGGGCTTCACCGTCACCCACCACGCAAAAAACACGAAAATGATGTCCGTCGCGTTTACCTGCCAGAGCATAACCTACCGCAACAGACATACCCTGCCCCAAGGAACCCGTACTGGCGTCCACACCCGGGGTTTTACGCATATCGGGATGGCCTTGCAAAATGCTGCCCAGTTGCCGAAGTGTCCACAGCGACTCCCGCGAAAAGAATCCCTTGTCCGCCAACACGGCATACAATGCCGGGCAACCGTGCCCCTTGCTGAGCACCAACCGGTCGCGCTCTGCCCAGGATGGGTTCTGTGGATCATAGCGCAATACATCGTTATATAATGCAAGTAAAATTTCCACCAAAGACAGGGAGCCGCCGGGATGGCCGGATTGGCAACCATAGAGCATTTTGAGGATGTCGATTCTGATCTGTCGTGCCTGGTTGATTTGGAGTTCTGTCATAAACATGCCCTCTCCACAAAATGTATGCCAAGGGAGTTATCCCTTAACAGCGCCTGATGTTAGACCCGCAACCAGCTTTTTCTGCGCGAAAAAGAACATGAAGCATACGGGTATAACGGTGATGATGCCACCTGCCGTGAGCAACTCCCACTGCACGCCAAACTGCCCAATCAGGCTTTTTAGCGCCACGGGAACGGTACGGTTTCGTTCGTTGGTAAACAGGACGGCAAAGGTGTATTCGTTCCAGGATTGCATAAAGATATAAACGCCCGTTGCCAGCAAGCAGGGAATCAGCACCGGCAGGATGATGCATATAAACGCTTGGGCCCGGTTAGCCCCGTCCACCATCGCGGCCTCCTCCAGGGACATTGGCAAATCGTTTAGATAGCCATTGAGCAACCACACCGAAAAGGGAATGGTAAAAGTGGTGTAGGAGAGTACCAGTGAAGCCGGGGTATAGAGGATATTCATCTGCCGCATGATGGTAAACAACGGGATCAACAACAGTACGGTTGGGAACATATTGTTGGTCAGAAATAAAACCATCAGGAACTTACGGCCCTTGTAGCGAAAGCGGGAAAAGGAATAGGCCGCCAGCATGGATACCGTCAGCGACAGCACGGTGGTGATCATGGCCACCACAAAGCTATTCCACATGGGTTTTAGGAAATTGAACTGGCCAAACAACTGTCCATAGGCAGTAAGCGTAGGATGAACAGGCCAGTATATCACCTGGTTACTATAAAGCTCTTGACTGGGCTTAATACTTGTGACCAATGTCCAGTAATAGGGAAACAGCAAAAAAATCAGAATGACAGCCAGGGGCACGAACAACAGAAAAAACCGCTTAAAGGGATGTTTTCCACGTTTAGCATTGATCTGCATCCGTCACACCCCCTGATCCCTAAACATACTTCGCAGATAGGGTATGGAGAATGCCAACAGAATGATGGTAAGGAAAATTGCCATGGCGGACGCATACCCCATGTTTAGTGTGCTGGCTTTCAGATATATGTAGATGCTCAGTGTTTGCGTAGCATAGGCCGGACCGCCTTCCGTCATGTTGAAAATTACATCCACGGAGTTAGCAACCCAGATCACACGAAGCATCGTGGTAACAAAGATAGTGTTTTTCAAAGATGGGATTGTGATGTAACGGAGTTTTTGCATGCTTCGTGCACCGTCAATATCAGCCGCCTCGTATAAATCCTGGGAGATTCCTTGAAGGCCTGCCAACAGCATCAATGCAAAAAATGGAATTCCTTGCCACACAATGGTCAGGATCACCGAGGGCAATGCCGTGCTCCGACTGGCTAAAAATGCAATGTTATCGCCAGTTAGACCCGCTCGTTGCAGCAGATCGTTTACCACGCCATAGTTGCCGTCCAGGAGCCACCGCCACATAAGAGCGATGAGCACACCAGGTGTCACCCACGGAATCAGGCTGACGGAACGCACCAGCCCCCTGCCGCGAAATCCTTGGTTAAGAAGCAGCGCCAGCGCAAAGCCAAATACAAACTGAAAGCCGACGCCGAACACTACCCATAGAACCGTGCGGTACAAACTTGCTGGAAACTGCTTATCCGAAAAGAGCTGTATATAATTCTGAAGTCCGACAAATCCGATTTGCTTAGGCCTGCGCAGGTCATAATTCTGCAAGCTCATCAAAATGGCGTTAAGGATGGGTATAAAGACCACGGCGACGACCACCAACAAAGCCGGCAAGACCAGCAGGTATGGCCATATGTTGGTTCTGCGATTACGCTTTGGGATAACTTCCATCGGGTTCCGCCCCTTATTATAGTGGTCTCGTGTACTTTTTGCTCGAGCCCCGTTGAAAAAAGGGGGAAGGAAACCGCGATTTCCTTCCCCCGCGTATCAGAGGGCGTTACTTATATAGTTCCGCCTGAAGGGTCTCCATACATTCTTGGGCTGTTATTTCGCCCAGCAACGCTTGCTGCACAGTGTTAGGCCACACAGAATTGATCCATTCGGTGGTGGTATCCAGTACAGGCAGGATACCGGCGAACGGCGCTCCTTCGATTGATACCTTCATAAAGGGATTGCTCTGGAACTCATCCAATGCCTTTATGCTGGCAGCCACGGGAACATTGCCGGTTACCTTACACCAAGTCTCCTGTCCTTTTCCGGTGGCAAGGTAGGCTAACCATTCGAAGGCGGCTTCTTTGTTGGCGCAGGAGGCAAACATGACATTTTCCGTATCGCCCATTGAGGTCCACTGCCCCACGTCGCCGGGGAATACGAACGCGCCTACATCCTCACCAAAGGCTTCCACCATTCCGGCGTAGGAACCGATGTGATGAACTGTCATTGCAGTCAGACCGCTCTTAAAGTTGTCAATGATCTGGCTGAAACCGTCTGAGGGGGCTGTGGAAGGCGTATAGCCCTTTTGGAACAGGTCGATAAAGTCCTGCATCCCCTGAACGGCTTGCGGTGATGTCAGGTCGGTAAAGTTGCCACCACGGGCATAAATGAAGCTGCCCCAGGGTTCCTGGCCGCCCTTTGCACCCCGCATACCAAAACCGTACACACCATCTTTGGTCAACTTGGCGCAAGCATCCAGAAACTCAGCATACGTTGTGGGTGCGCTCAGGCCTGCTGCTGCAAACATGGAGGGACGATAATACACGTAAAGTACCTGGGTGTTCCAGGGCATCACGTAAACCTTCTCACCGCCACCGACCTGACGCATTACATCCCATAAAGTGGATTCAATTTCGTTATAACCTTCCCAGTCTTTGAGATAATCATCCAGGGGCGCCAGGAGGTCGTTAGCGACAAAGGATGGCGTGGCCGTTAGTTTCCAACTGGCCACATCGGGACCGCCACCACCCATAGCGGCCGTAAACACGGTGTTGCTGTACCCGCCGCCATCCCATGGAATCTGCTCACCCACAACAGTGATGCCCTTGCCGTTTGTGGCGTTAAAATCCGCAATCATTTCCTGCATGGTAGCAGCATAGGCATCGTTATCCGCCCAGAACCAATAGGTGATGGTCACATCCTGCGCATAGGCAAAGGATGCCATTGACAGCATCATGACCAGAGCAACGAGGGCACCCAGAATTTTTTTCATTTTCCTGCTCCTTCCAAATTGTGTTCCACATCGATCAACGTCTGGCTCAAGTGTTGAATAACCGCCTGTTGAGCATCCAAAGGCTTCTGCGCCAAAATAGCATCGTAGATCTTCTTATGCCAGTAAATTGCCCTCTCATAGCTTCCCTTGACACGCGACGTCTGCATATAGCCTTCATTAATGGACTCACAAATCAAGGGAAGCAAGCGGTTGAGAACATCGTTTTGTGTACACTCGGCGATGATGCAGTGAAAGCGGTAATCAAAGCCCGTGTAATCTTCACCCTTCGCATAGGCCTGTTCCATATCGCGGATGGAGGCATGCATCTGCTGTATGTTTTCATCTGTGCGGCGCTGAGCTGCTATGTAGGCGATCCCCGGCTCCATCAGTTTGCGCGCTTCAAGCAGATTGGGCAATAGCATGTCCCGGTTCGAAAAACTAAGCCCAAGAGGATCCTTTGTGATCCCCGTTTTTTTCGCGATGTAGGTACCACGTCCGTGCCGGATCTCCACAATGTTTTCAACCTCGAGGATCTTCACGGCTTCCCGGATGGTGGAACGGCTTACGTTGAAGTGTGTGGTCAACGCAGTTTCTGTTGGCATCTTGTCTCCCTCGCTCAATGAGAGCTCGATAACCATGTTCCTGATCTTATCTGCTACGATTTCCGGAAGCCTTTGTGTGCGATGATCCATATCACCCCTTCCCTCCAGTTCTTCTCATCTTGAGCGACATCTGACATCAGATGTATTTTATGGACTAATTATAACCAGTTTTTTTCATGTGTCAAGCGTTGATCCAATTATTTCTGGTTCCAATTGTCCAGACCAATACATGCTCCTCCTATCAGTATATATCAACATGCTCCTCCTATCAGTATATATCTCTCTTGTTTCTCCTCCATTGGAATGATATACTAAAATATATGATCTTTGGAGGAAAAAGCATGCTCAAATGGAACAAGTTGCAAACTGAAGAGATATTTCATAAGCTGGTATACGAACCTCACGAAGCGCAAGAGGTGCTGGCCGACTTGGAATATGAAAGCGTGACACCATTGCATCTTTTTCTCCTTGAGCATCTTGCACGGCATGAGTGTACAATCCCTGAAATTATTACAAAAAGCCAGTTAAGCAAACCCTATGTTTATCAAGTATTCGAGGGCAGAAAACTTCCGGGACGGGATGCGTTGCTTCGCATCGCCTTTGCTATGAACTTTAGTGTTATGCTGACGCAAAAAGCATTATCACTTGCCCAAAAACCAATCCTGTATCCTCGTGTTCACCGCGATGCAGCGCTCATTTATTGCCTGGGTAAAGGGATGACTCTCTATGAGGTTTCGGAGTTTCTAAGTGCGATCCAGGAGAGGGCATTGCTATGAACGTATCTGAACTGGCAAAGGAATGGAAAGAAACACAATTGGATTCCAGAGTGCTTCCAGCCCGACTGCAAGACGAATACCAGTTTGAATCCTGCCTGAAATATACCCAGGAACAGCAAGTATACAAACTGTTGCGCATCAACGATCACACCCCATTTCTCTTAAAGGTGGCCCAGGACGAAGCAGCGCCCATATTGAAAACAGAATACCGATTTTTATTTGAGTTAGATTTTCCCTTCCTTCCCAATACGATGGATTGCTTTGAGGAGGTTGGCCGTGTTTATCTGCTGAGGGAGTATCTATCGGGAGAAACATTATATGAGTTGGTAGAAAACCAGGGAGCGTTGCCGTCTGACAAAGCGGTCTTGTTAACACTGTCTGTATGCCAAATGCTGCATTGCCTCCATACACGCAAGCCTCCCTTGATTCACCGTGACATCAAGCCTCAGAATATCCTATACTCTCCCCAAGGAACCTGCTATTTACTGGATGTGGGGAGCATTCGGCAGTATGTGCCAGATAAATCCCAGGATACGGTGGTGATGCTGACCCAGGCTACTGCTGCACCGGAGCAGTTTGGGTTTTGGCAGTCAGACATGCGCACGGATGTATATGCGGTTGGAAAACTCCTCTATTATCTTTTGACAGCGCATTTTTCAGCTGACGAGCCTGATTTGAGCGAAGTGCCGAAGAGTTTACACCATGTATTGCGTAAATGCCTTTCCTTTTCTCCCCAAAAGAGATATCAAAGCGTTGCGAGTTTGGAGAAAGTTCTGTGCCGCTGGCATCGGCTACACAACTGGCACCCAGCGCTTCTTCCACTGACAGGGTTCATCCTATTGGGTTGCGGCATGGCATTCGGTTTCCTGATGGGAAGGCTGACAGCCCCGATCCTTCCTGCTGAGATGGTTCTTCCGGCGAATGTGCCTGCCGAGACAGCCCTCCCTGCTGAGACATCCACCGCTTCTGTCACCTTTGCTGAGCCCAAAATCGAGGAAGCAGTTCGGCTGATTCTTCGCAAGGGAAGTGACGAACCCATTTCCCCGAAGGATTTGGGCATGATCTCGGAAATCTACATTTGCGGTAATGAAGTCTACCCGGATGCCCAGTCCCATGAGCAAGCATCCTATTCGCACTGGATCGAAAATGAACCAATGGGCACCATCAGAACCTTAGAAGATCTCCTGTTAATGCCCAACCTTGCAACTGTTGTGCTGGACCGTCAACCGATTTGGGATTTGGAACCTTTCACCAAACTGCCCTGGCTTGAAACCCTGAGCCTATGCAGGTGCCTGGTTAGAGATATAGCTCCTCTTGCCCGATGCCCGTGGCTCGAAGAGCTTTATCTCCATGGTAACCCCTTGCGGGATCTTTCACCAGTTTCTGACTTTCAAAAATTGAAGACCCTTGTTATCCCACAGACCAGGGTCACGGATATTTCAGCGTTGCAGGGAATGAAGCTGGAACGATTGGATACTGCTCATCTTGAAATTGAAGACTATTCGGTGCTGGAAACCCTTTCACTGCGCGATTTCGCTTCCGTCAACCTGCCTGAAAGCATGTTACCCAGCCTGTCTCGCATGACACGGCTGGAAAATTTGTCATTCTTTCAAGGCCGCTATCATGATTTACGCTCATTATCCACTCTGCCAGCTTTACGAATTCTAAATGTTACGCAATGCGAAATTGACGATTACTCAGATATGTCCGGGTTCCCCCACTTGTTCTATTTGAATTTATCTGAACAAAAAATTGAAAACCTAATCCCCTTTCTCGCGCTTGCTGAGCTGGAATACTTGGTTCTAAGCGACACCATCGTGGAGAAGATTTCTTCGCTGCCTCAATTTACCCATCTGGTAGAACTGACCGTTGACGAGAACTTGGCGGAGCGCATCGCCCAGACTTTCCCCGGGGTTGAATTTCCTTTCCAAATCATCGTCAACTAGCACTCTGGACTCTTATATAACCCGTTCACAGCCAAAGCAGCCCGCAGCAATCCAGCCATGGTACGCGGATAGATAATTCCGCACCATATTCCGTCTCTGTACATGAAAAAGGCAGGGATACAGGCGATCCCATTTCCACATCGGGCGTGGCGAACCAAACTGCATCTACGGGCATTACGGTCAGGATCCGCAATACGATGTCTGTTAGCGGCTTAGGCTTTTCTTTTCCCGTATTCCAAAAATCGTCGTTCCCCCAAAGGTTGATCAGCCCAATCAACTTGCGCCCGTTCCCCTCTCGAAGAGTCAGCCACAGCCTGTCCGCTTCGCCCTCCAAGGAATAGGGTGTGTCGCAGGTGTATTCCCTGTTATCACCTCCGCAATGAGTTAGAGATATGTCTTTAAGGCTTCTGTCAAAAAGCAATCCCTGAAAGCGAACAAAAAAATCCTGATATGCCTTGATTTTATCAGCTTGCCAAGGCTCCAACAGCGTGTAGTCGGCATAATAACCTTGGGTTACCACCGCATCCTTTTCCCCAAGGAAAAGCTGGGTTGCGCCGAAAAGTGCGATTGCAAAGGAAAGAAACAGTTCCCCGTAAAGCGCCCGTTCCGGTGTGTCGGTACGAAACGCCGCGGGATAGGCTGCCAGAACGATTGGCTTGCCGGATGGCTCCGCCCGGTGTACAGCCTCACGGAGATGACGATAGCGGTCCATGGGCGGCCACAGTTCCATGTAAACCGCGTCCTGAGGCTCCATCATCGTCGCATCCACAGGCCATGTACTCACATTGTTAAAGATCAAGTGGGGTTCATACCCTTCCGATTTTATCGTGCGATCTGCGTCCCGAATTAACGCAGGCAATCCCTTCTCCAACTCCCGTAGTTCTCCCGTGCTCGTCAGTGCGTACTTTGGCTCCCCATAGGTGTCCATGTGAATCCCATCAAATCCCACTTTCTTCATCGCGTTCAGATATTGGCCAAACAAATGTTCCCTCCAAGGGCTTTCGATATCCATATAATAAAAAGTACCGATAAACACCATGGGCTTGTTCTGAACGGAATACAACCCCCAAGAGCGGTGTTCTTCCCAAAAACCACGGCTAGCTGCATACACTGCCCCATAGGCCATGGTAAGCATGCCCCGTTCCCGACAGGCGTGGATTTTCTGTCGAATCACCGATAAATTGTTACGTTTTCCCATCATATCGGTGTATTCCTCTTTTGGTGCCACCAAGGAATCGTGGCGGTAGGACCAGTCATAGAATTGCACACGATCAATGTGGTATTTCGCCATGCATTCCACGTCCGAATCATCTTCTGCTTGGAAATCGCTCAAGAAGCCGTAACGGAGCACATCCCCACCAACATTAACAGCAGTTCCGACATAACCCATTGTTTCCTCTCCCCGCAGAAGGCGCGCCTGTATCCCATAACAGCCTTCGACCAGCGGCGGCAGTGCAAGTACTATTTTGTCATTCCCTTCCAGCGTAAAACGATGTGTGGTCACAGAGCATTCCAACTCTGTAATGCTTACCTCCATACTATTTGCCATAAGCGCTTTGCCATCCCGCAGCAGGGTCAGCCCGATGCGCTCTCCGGGTATATACCGCCCCTTTTGGGTAGCCAACACCGTCATCCCTTCACCGCTCCTTCCGTTAAGCCCTCTATAAACTGCTGTTGGAAGATCAGAAAGATTACCACCACAGGCACGATGGCAATCACCGCAGTAGCGGACATTAAATGCCATTTTGCACCTCCAAACTGCTGAAAGAACACACTGAGTGCCTGGGGGATGTTTTGCCTGTCACGGGTTTGCAGAAAAAAAGCCGCTTGGGCGTAGTTGTTCCAAATGCCAAAACCATTTAAAATAACAAAACTGGCAGTAGCAGGCTTGAGTACTGGGAAAATCACCTGCCAGAAGGCCCTCATGCCGGTACAGCCGTCCACCTCGGCAGCCTCGTCCAACTCCCGGGGTAACGCCCGGATAAATGTTGTGTAAATGAACACCGCCGACGGCAACGCAAGGGTGGAACACACCAGAATCATCCCCCAAAGGGTATTGACCGCATGGATTCTTCGCATCAGGCTATATAGTGGCACTGTATTGATGATGCCGGGTATCATCATACAACCGATAAACAACGAAAATACAGCCTTGTTGTACCACGTGTACCTGCGAGCAATGGCGTAACCCGCCATACCGCCCAATAGAATCGTAAGCCCCAAGGTTCCAAAGGTGATCACAGAGGAGTTGACCATAGCCGTCCCAATGCGGCTTTTTTCCCAAGCATCAGCAAAATTCGACCAGGCGAAGGTGGGAATGAACAGATTACCCTCATAAAAAACTCTGGAGGGAGCATTGAGGGAAAGCACCAGGAGCACATAAAAGGGAATTATACACATCAGGCAGATCAGGATAAGCAGGAGGATTCGCAGTCCCTTGATCAGTGTTATCTCTTTCATATTACGGCCCTCCCTTACTCCTTCACCTTTGTCAGGCGTATGGAGATCAACACGGGAAGCAAAATAATGAAGAATAAAATCATCGCCACTGCGGTGGAATACCCTGTACGGCTGCCATAGCACATGCGCAAGATATAGATACTCAAGCTCTCCGTTGCATAGCCCGGCCCGCCTTCAGTGAGAGACATGATTACGTCAAATACCGACAGGGAGCCAATGATGTTTGTGACTACATTGATACGAATGGCGGGCATCAGCAAGGGAAGGGTCAAACGAACAAACCGCTGCCATGAGGTGGCTCCGTCTATTACTGCGGCCTCCTTTAGATCCACAGGAATCCCTTTCAAGCCTGCCAGATAGATGATCATGGTCATTCCCGCAAATTGCCAGACGTTCACGAAAATCAGCACCGCCATGGTGGTGGGATAGTCGCTCATCCAATTGCCCAATGGAAAAGTCGTGCCAAGAAAACCCATGGCGTGGTAGAGAAAGCCGCGCCCTGGCTGCAGCAGAAAGTACCAGATATATCCCATAATCAGCGGGCTGATGATGGCAGGTAGATAAATAATGACCCGTGCCAGGCTCCGTCCATGAAAGGGCTTTTCCATCAGAAGTGCATATATCAGGCCCATAAAGTTCAGCAAGAGGGTGCTGCCCACCGCGAAGATCAACGTGGTACGGATGTCGCCCATGGCCCTGGGATCCTGAAAGAAGCGGGCGAAGTTGGCAAGCCCCACATACGTTGCTTCCCCCATGCCATCCCAATCTGTCATGCTCATGCCCACACCTCTGACCAGCGGATAGATGAAGAACGTGCAAAACAGACCCAGAGCGGGCAGCGACATAAGGTGGGTATAGTCACTTCGTTTGGCCCTCATGGTGATCATCCTTTTCATAGAAAGCGGGGTGCGGGCACAGGCTCGCACCCCGGCATTTGCGTAGTAAGAGCAATGCCTTAGAAGCCCTCATTCCAAGCCCTTTCATATGCCTGGGCAAATCCCGCTGCGTTATAGGTACCTGCTAACAAGTCCTGCACCATCCGGCCCGCGTCATCTCCACTAAAGCCGGCAGGCTTCTCATTTGTGAAACCAATGTTCACTGCGTTGCCCAGGGTGGCTTTCACTTCCTCCGCAAAGGCTTCCGGAGCCCATGCCGCGTTCACATCGGTAAAGGCACTGGGAGAACCGAGGGCTTCGCTGTACTTCTTCTGGTTTTCAGCGCTGAATAGGTAACTGAGGAAGGCCTTGGCGACATTTATATTCTTACTCGTGGCTGAGATCGCATAACCGCTGTCCTCAGCGGATAGAACCACGGGCTTTGTACCCGGCATGTAGGCCGGATAGGGAGCAAAACCCAACTTATCGGCCATGTCAGGGTTGGCTTCCAGAATGCCTGACAAAGCCCACATGCCATTGGAGAACATGGCAGCTTTGCCGGTGACGAAGGCCTGAACGCAGTTATCGCTTGTGGCTGTGAGAACGTCCTCATTGATTAAGCCCTTGGCCTGAAGGTCCAGCAGGTTTTGCGCAAAAACGGCCATGCAACCATCCGCCGCGCCCAGGTTCAGCTTTGCACTGTCGTTTACCAGCATTGCCTTCTTGCATTCCAGAGCACCTAAGGTCTGCTTCAGGTAGCCATGCGGGATGAACTCGATAAGGTGGCCCAGATGCCACGCCTCTTTACCGAAGATAAACCATGGGGTCACATCGGGTTTTTTCTCCTTAATTGTTGACAGGTTGACCACAAATTCCTCCCAGGTGACAGCGGGGGTCAAACCCAATTCTGCGAAAATCTCCTTGTTATAAAAGAAGCCCGCCATGGTCATGTTGGTGCAGACCCGGTACTGCATACCGGTTTTTAGGTCCGTGCAGTTTTCCCACATGGAAGGAATCAAGCGATCCCACCATTCCTTCATTCCGCTCAGATCAAGGTATTTCCCCTGATCCACGAACTCCTGCTCGTAGGTGGTCATCACGTCGGGCACCTCACCACTGGCAAACTTGACTTTGATGATGGAGCTGGCGTCATTTTGGTATTCCTGCTCCACCACAATGCCTGGATTTGTTGCATTGAAGTCTTCGATGATCTCGTTGAGCAGATCGATGGTTTCGATCTTGCCGGTAAAAAAGCTCACCTTCGTTTCGGCTAGTCCCACCCACGCTGTCAGACACAGCGCTAGGGTCAACACAAATACCAAAGCCCTTTTCATGAATACTCCTCCTCATTGTGGCAGCCGGAATGGCCGCTATTGATATATCTCTATTATAGATACTTCCCTGTAAAGGGAAATACCGTCTTTTTTTGATTTTGGTGCATGATTTTACACTCGCGTTGCACCCATGCGGTCATCACGTTATAATAAGGGTAAGGAAGGTGAGTCAACGTGAAAACCAGCGTCAAACAAAAGCTGCTGGCAATGATCTCCGCGTTGATCTTGGTCTCGGTCATGGCAGTGACAGTGCTCACCAACCAGAATTATCGCGCTGACCTGGTAGCACAAAGTGCCGAGTCAACGCGACAGCTACTTGAGCAACTTGCCATCAACGTGGACACCTATCTGGACGAGCTTTTTCGCCTTTGTCTGTCGCCCTACTATAACAAGCGCGTGATGGAACAGTTGGAACTAACCCCCTTATCAGCCGCAGCAAAACTCCAAAAGCGGCGCATCATTGAGGACTACCTATCGGAGATGATGACCCTGCCCAGAGGTGATATCCTTCGGGCCCATATTTTAAGCGACGAAATCTACTCCAGCAGCAAAACCCGCTACAGTGCGGATATTCCTGATGATTACCGGAGGGAAAGCTGGTACGAAAGTGCCATGAACAGTAGCGAGGCTGTCTTTGTGCCAGCCCACACCGAAACCCAGGGGAAGGCAGTGCTATCGGTCTTTTCTGTAGTTCAGCGGCTGAACAGTACTCGAGATAGTACCAATACCCTTGGCATGATCCGTGTGGACGCAAACTACAACGGTATCAAAGCCGTCTGCGACCGGGCAAGCACTGGCCAGAGCAGCGGTCTATATATCCTTGATAGTGCCGGAAACGTGATCTACGCCAATGACCGGGCAGGTGAAGCCCTGCGTGGGGCTCTTGGTATCGCGTTGGGTTCTCACCCTGAGGAGAATGCCTTTACCCTAGTGCTGGACAAGGCGGAATACCTGGTGAGCGTGCAATCCCTCAATGTGACGGATTGGCGAATTATTGACATACATTCCATGAAGGCTCTTACAACGGCCTCTACCATGGCACGAAACAAGGCCTTTGTGTTGGCCTTCCTGTGTGCGGTTTTAGGCGTATTGGTTTCTGTGCCGTTGGTGCGGCTGTTCTTAGGCCCAATCTTTCGCATCACTGGTCTAATGCGTAGCGCCCAAGGCGGCGATCTGACCGTACGTGCGAGCACCGATGGTCACGATGAACTGGCCTATCTCGCCCGTTCCTTTAATGAAATGCTAGAACAAATCCATGCCGAAACCGAACGCAACAACTTGTTGACCCGGCAGGTGTATGAGGCCCGCTATCTGGAAAAGGAGGCGCAATACGCGGCTCTGTGTAACCAGATCCGGCCTCACTTTTTATTCAACGCTCTGAACACCATCCATCTGCTCATCAAAACCGCACGAGGAGATGAGGCGGTACAATGCATCGACATGTTAGCAACACTGCTAAGGGGCATGGTCAATACTGGCCGGGAGATCAGCTTGGGCGCAGAGATGAAGATAGTAGAAAGTTACCTAATATTACAACAGAAGCGTTATAGCAGCCTGTGCTACACGCTGCCCCAGGTCTCTGCCTCCTGGAGTGAATACCTGCTGCCTGCCCTGACAGTCCAGCCCATTGTGGAAAATGCGCTGATACATGGATGTGAACCCAAGCGGGGCAGCACGCGTATTGACGTACACATGGAAGAAATGGAGGACGAACTGAGGGTAGTTATCCAAGACAATGGCATGGGCATAACAATGGATAAACTAGCGGCTCTTAAGGAAGCCCTTCTTGAGAGCACGATGGAACCTTCTGTTTACGATGCCGGCGTTGGGCTGGTAAACATCTCCCGACGGGTTAAGCTGAAATTTGGTCAGCAATATGGGCTGTCGATCGAATCCCGCCCCGGCGAAGGTACGTGTATCACACTCCACCTACCGACGAAAGGAGATACACCATGTACAGAGCCCTGATCGTAGAGGACGAGGACCTAATGCGAGAGTATCTGGCTGCGAAGCTGACCGAGCTCTGTCCCCTGTGGATGGCTGCTTCCACCGCCGCCGACGGCATGGAGGCGGTAGAACTTTTGGCTCACGAACGTTATGACGGGATCCTCACAGACATCCGGATGCCGGGCATGGGTGGCATTGAACTGGCCCGCTTCATTCGCCGGGAGGATGCAGAGATCCCGATTCTGGTCCTCTCTGGATATGACGAATTTGATTATGCCCGCTCGGCCATGCGGTTAAATGTGTTTGACTACCTGCTCAAACCTATCAATGAGAAGGAACTGTCGGCTGCGTTGTCTGCCATGGCGGCGCTGGTAGCTGCTCGGCAGGACCGGTGCGGCATGAACCAACTGCTCCTGGCGTTGCAAGGAGATGAAGAGGCATGTACCGCTTTGGCCAAACGTTATCACGGGCAGGCCTGCGGGGTGATGCTACTGGCTCCCTCCTATCGGGAGACTATGTCCCTGGATGGACTATTTGACATGGCCTGCGGTTTGGGCACACTAACAATCCGACTCCCCAAAGCTGTAGCAGTGCTGTGCAACTCTCCGGACGCAATACTGCTGACCACCCTTTTCCATCGCACCCTGGAGCGATTTCAACAAGAACATCCTGAGATCCGCTGTTGCTGCGGCAGTGCTCCTTTGGACTGGGGCAACGGGCGATCGAGCTTTCGGAAGGCCGATCAACTGCTTTTCTTGGCTCTGGCGCTGGACCTTCCTTTGCTCACTGAGCCTCTGACGCTGGAGCAAAGACAATTCGATACCCGCTTAGAAACGATGCGCAGACGGTTACAGGAGGAACTAGTGGAGCACCGCCTGACCCTGGAGCGTTGCGCTTCTCTGAAACTCACGCTTGCTGAATTTCCTCATTCCTCCCGTTACTCGGTTGCTATCGCGTTGCTGGAAGCCTGCATCGCCGACAACGAAGCACGGCAGGCCTCCTTGAAGCTTATTTCTGACGCTGGGCCCGAAAATGTATCAGAAACCTTTTCCATTGCGCTACAGATGCTGGGGGACCTAGGATCTGCCGCTCCGGCCCCTACCACTGAGCTAATCCAACGGGCTCGGGACGTGATGCAGGCCCGATTTTCTGAGGCCATCAGCCTCTCCTCCCTGGCCGAGGAGCTACACATCACCCCCGCGTACCTGAGCTCCCTATTTCACCGGGAGATGAGGCTCAGCTATTCCGAGTTTCTGTTAAAGTTGAGAATGGAGGATGCGGCTCGGCGACTACTGGAAAATCCACAGATTAAGGTATACGAAGTGGGAGAAGCAGTTGGTTTTCCTTCTGCTAAACACTTTGCCCATGTGTTCCGGGAGTATTATCATCTCACACCCAAGGAGTATCGTGATCGGAATGCGATAGGAAGACGGCTCGACTAAATGCAAAATCCCTATCTAAATCTAACATGGTGTAAATGCGTGAGATAACAGATAGAAAACCTCAATACTGAAACTCATATCCGCTAACAACGTACGACAAAACAATGTTGACTGTTATCTTTTATTCCGCAAAACTGGGCCACTGACCGGTTCCTCTATGTAATCCCGTCTGGGGGCTGTAGCAAAACACAAAACTTGCTACAGCCTCTTTTTTCACTGAGATTTGGCGTTCGTTTCGTAGTTAACGGGTCATTATCATCCAGAAATCATGATTTTATCCTAAACATTGGCACCCCAA
>JAAYDR010000100.1 GCA_012729115.1 Clostridiales bacterium
CGTTTTCTGTACATCAGATACCCCAAACACATGATTTTGACTGGCTTCTTATGTGTTCAGTATACCATGAATCACGCGGTTTCTCCAGTGTTTTCAATGGATTTCAGGTTTTTCAGCAGGCCCTAATATAGCATCCATCAGCGTTTACAGGGGCAAGGAGCAGATGCATTGTGCCCCGGTTCAGGTTAAACAGGTCAACCAGGCAGGGCTCAAGTGGTGCTTCTGCGCACCAGGGATACCGGTACGATCCAATGATCACGCAGGCAGGGTTCTCCGTTCATCATGCGTACCAGTTCGTCCACAGCCAGGCGGCTCATCTCATCCACATCCTGGTGGATGGTGGTAATGGGAAGAGCGGCATGTTCCGCGATGCTGATGTCGTCATAGCCAACGACCTTCACCTGATCGGGTACATTGATGCCGGCATGCTTTAACGCGGCCAGCGCACCCATGGCCAGCCAGTCTGTAGTACAGAACAGAGCGTCAAATTTCTTGCCGGATTGAATAGCTACGGTAATCACATTATAGGCGTTCTGAAAGTCAACCTTCTTCACGGAAAATATCAGGTCCTCATGCAGCGTAGCACCCGCGTCCAGGATCGCCTTCTTGTAACCCTCTTTGCGAGCTATGCAGGTGGAAAGGTTACGGCTGTCCACCAGGACTGCTATCCGCGTACAGCCACGGCGCAGAACTTCCTCTGTAGCATGGTAGCCGCCACTGAGGTTATCGGATTCAATGATGGTGGAAAGCGCCAGGCGTCCCGTGGGATGCCGGTCAATATACACCGTAGGCACGTTGGGCCAGTTGCCGTTGGCGTTGCCATAGCCCGATATACAGACGAGCCCGCTGATCATCATCGTTTTTAGAGAAGTCAGATAGGTTTGCTCCTGGTGGAGCGACTCATCCGTATTGCAGATAAACACCGAATAGCCGCACCTGGCCAACGCAATTTGAACTTGCAAAACAAGCTTTGAGAAGTATTCATTGATGATATCCGGTACGATGATACCCACCAGCGGCAAAGAATTCTTCCGCAAGCCACGAGCCATAATATTCGGCACAAAACCAGCCTCACTGATGGCTTTTTGTACCTTCTCCCTGGTCTCCAGTGAGAACCCGCCTGCATCATTAAGCACCCGTGAAACGGTTGCGGTTGAAACCCCTGCCATTTCAGAAATTGTTTTAATGGATATACTGCCGTTTTTCTTCATGAAACTGCTTCTCCTGTTCATCTCCGGCATTTCCATATGAAAAAGAGGAACCGCCCCGTTTTTGCGGCTCCCCTTGGATTGCCACACTTTACATATTATATCAGAATAATAATACTGTAAAGCATGGAATCACAGGAACAGGTTTGAATTACTTGACCATTCCGGCAGCGTTCTCAGCATTCACCAGGATGGCGGCAACGGGAGTCTTTTCCGGGTTGGCGGAAGCGGGATAGGCGGCCGGATCGGCCACGGCAGCAATCAGTCCCTGCAAACCGACAATGCCAATCTGAGCAGGATCCTGGGCAACGGTAGCGGTCAGGTTACCTTCAGCAACAGACGCAATCGCATCGCCATCGCCATCGGTGCCGCATACGTAGATCTGGCCCACTTTGCCGGCATTGATCACAGCCTGGATAGCGCCCATGGCCATGCCGTCGTTGCAGCAGTAGATCGCCTTGAGGTTGGGGAACTGCTCAATCCAGGTGGCAGCGGTGTCCATGGCGATCTGACGGTCCCAGTCACAGGACTTGGCGCCGATCAAGGCCATTTTGCTCTCTTCGAAAGCGGCCTTTGCGCCGGCGGCACGGTCTTCAGAAGACTGGTTTCCGGCCAAGCCTTCAATCACAGCAACTTCAGCACCTTCCTCCAACAAAGAGGACAGATACTCGCCGCCCATGTGGCCGATCTGAACGTTATCGGAGGAGTCAAAGCCTACGCACACAGCACCCTGAGACGCCATTTCCTCAGGATTGAGCTTCTCGTCAATGTTCCAGACAACGATGCCGGCTTCATTGGCTTTCTTCACGCCGGAAATCAGGTTGACACCATTGCAGGGAGCCAGAGCGATACCAGCGTACTCGCCGGAGTTGATGCAGCTTTCCAGGATGGACAGCTGGCCTTCGTAGTCGGTGTCGCTTTGGGCGGCATACATATCAACCTTAATGCCATTGGCTTCCGCATAAGCTGCAACACCGTCGTACATGGTGCGCCAGAAGTCGGAGTTGGTGGTCTTGAGGATGACGGCATACTTCAGGTCGGCTCCTTCAGCGACGCTGACGGACGCAACACCCAGCAGCATGCAAGCGACGAGAACCAGGGTAAGCAGCTTTTTCATGGTTAGTTCCTCCTGTTTTTTTATATCTTCCTATACCACTTTCGTGGTTAAGAACGAAAGGATTTGCCTTGTTTCAGATAGTCCATCACCAGCATGGCTCCACCCATAACGCCAGCGTGTTGATCGCCTTGAGCAAGGATGAAATGAAGATCCTCCGCAGGGAAAGGATGACGGCTTCTGGTGCGAATTTCGTCCATCAGCATCTGGATTGGAAAACCCTCCATAGCCAGCACGCCGCCGCCCAGGATCACATAGTCCGGATCCAGCAGCGTCACCTCGGTGGCGGCAGGTATGGCAATATCCTTCACAAACCTGATGACCCGTGGATGGCTGCCGAACCGGGTAAACACCTGGGAGATATCGCAGCCTCCCAGCTCCGTATTGGCCAGGTTCACCAGGGCGCGGCCGCTGATGAGAGACTCTACGCAGCCAACCTGCCCGCAGGGACATTTCATATCCACCCCATACAAGGGAATGTGCCCCAACTCCCCTGCCGAGCCATGAGCTCCCAGGTGAATTCTGCCGTTGATGTAGAGGGAATTGCCAAAACCCGTCCCCAGATACAGGCCCAAAATGGTTTTGTCGCTATGGGGATCCAAGTGGAGGGTCTGGATGTCATGGGTCAGGATAAAGTTCACGTCCCGATCGACGAATACGGGAAGCCCCAGAGCGTTTTCCATCTCAAGCCCAAGGTCCAGTTCATCCAGGCCATAAACATTGGGAGCGGAATACACGTAGCTGTGGTTTTTATTCACCACGGCCGGTACACCAAGGGAGATAGCTGTCACTTTGTGCATCACATCAAATCGGCGCACGTAATCCACAATAGCCTTTTGCAGGCTTGCCATCGGTTCTTTGGCTAGCACTTCGCTGCAGTTGAACATCTGGAAGTGAGAGAGTTGGTACTCCCTGTCCACAAGGCCCATACGGATATTGGTTCCGCCCAGGTCAATACCCAGAATGTACTGCCCCTCAGTCAAAATCAAAGCCCGCCACCTGCCTCAGATCCTTTAGCATGATGTTGTAAGCCTTTTCCAGGTCGGGATCGTTGCCAAACAGGCCCGAGGTACCCACGATCAGGGCTTCTACCCCCGCATCCGCCAATGTCTGGTAGGTCCTGCGGTTGCATGAGCCGTCAATTTCAATTATGAAGCGGTATTTCTGTGGATCCTCCTGTTTCAGACGTTTTGCCTGGCGGATCTTGTCCAGCACCTCCGGGATGAACGGCTGTCCGGCAAAGCCGGGATCAACACTCATAAAGGTTATCTTATCCACGCGGTGCAGGTAGGCTTCCACCATACAAAGCGGTGTTTCCGGGTTGATGACAACACCGGTGCGGAAACCGGCTGCCTTGATCCTGTCAAAAATCCTGAATGCGCAACCATTGATGGTTTCCGCGTGCGGGCTGTAATAGCTGATAATCCCCCGCTGTGTCATGGAAGCCACGGCATCGGCGCAGGGTTCGATGAACATGCCGGGATCCGTCACCATCAAATGAAAATCAAGGGGCAAGCCGCAGGCGGGTGCGATCACCTTTGCCAGATCAGGGGACAGGGTGATATTGGGCACATAATGTCCGTCCATAATATCAAAATGATACATGTCCGACCGCTTGTTAAGAATTTCCAATTGATTGCGCATATCCAGAAAATCCATGCACATCAACGATGGACTAATCAGAGGTTTCATAAGATCCATTCGCTCCTTTACCTGTATTGGGGCTGGTGATTCATCATGCCTTCTTGGAGGATTTGGTGACAAAGTGGTCTATGGTGACAGCGATGATGATCAGCGCGCCCATGACAACCTTCTGCAGCGAGGAGTCGATCATCAGAACGGTCATTCCGTAGTTGATAATGCCAATGATCAGACCGCCGGCAACTACACCCCGTATTTTGCCAATACCGCCAAAGAAACTGGTGCCTCCAATGATCGCGGCGGCAATGGCATAGGTTTCGTAGCCGATGGCGGCGGTGGGAGCCGCGGCGTTCAGACGCCCCACCAGCACCATGCCGGCCAGACCGGCACAGGTACCGGAGATCATATACACCACCATCTGGTGTCGTTTTACGTTGATGCCGGAGTACCAGGCGGCTTCACGGTTGCCGCCCAGAGCATACAGGTTGCGGCCCATTTTTGTTTTGGTGGTAACAAACCACAATATCATGGCCGCCACCAAAGCGATGATGGCACTGATGGGCAGGAAACCCAGCACTGTGCCATTCATGAAGGAAGTGAAACCGCTGGGAAAGCCGTATACACTGGAGGAGTTTGAGATCACCAGCATCAGCCCAAAGTAAACGGTTTGCATGCCCAGTGTAATGATAAAAGGATGCAGGCCGGTTTTATTGATCAAAAAGCCGTTGATCGCGCCAATGAGCGTGCCCACCAACACACCCATTAGGCATGCCAGAATCCAGGGCATGCCCCAATAGGCCATGCCGATGGCTGCTACCATGCCGGTGAAACCGCAGGTGGAGGACACGCTCAGGTCGATATAGCCCAGCAGGATGGCGAAGAACTCACCCAGCGCCAGCAGGATGTTAACAGCAGACTGGCGGAGAATTTGCGGAACGGAGGACGAGGAAAAGATGGCCTTGGGCTTTGCGATCATCAGCACCACCAGAAGGAGCAACATGATGCTGATGGTCCCAAATCTTTGCCAGAAGCTGGCGAAGTTTAATTTCTTTCTTTGAAGGGTCGTTTGGCTCATTCCTTTGTCCTCCTATTCATTCGCCAGTAGAGATTTTTACAATCTCCTCTTCTGTGGCTGTTTTGCCATCCAGGATCGCTTTCAGCTCGCCCATGTGGAATACCGCAATCCGGTCACAGACGCTCAGGAGTTCTGTCTGCTCTGACGAAACCATGATCACACCCTTGCCCTGCTTAGCCAGATTGCGCATCAGCATGTAGATCTCGCTCTTGCTGCCAACATCGATGCCCTTGGTAGGCTCGTCAAAAATCAGCACCTCTGATTCGGCTGCCAGCCATTTGCCCAGGATGACCTTTTGCTGATTGCCACCGGAAAGATCTGCCGTCATCTGCTCCGGGCTGGTACATTTGACGCTCAGCCTGTCCACCTGCTCCTGAGCCCAAGCCTGCTCCTTCCTGTTGTCCAGCAGACCGCCCAGACCGCCGGCCGTGGATTCCTTGATATAGGGCACCAGCGAAATGTTCTGTTTGCAGGAGAAATTTCTGGCAAAGCCCTGTTCCCTGCGGTTTTCCGTCAGCATGCCTATGCCCTGCCTGATGGCGCTGTAGGGGTTTTGGATGTGCAGTTCCTTCCCCCGCAGAAATACCTGACCGGCGCTTTTGGGAACGGCTCCAAAAATCGCTTCCATGGTTTCCGTGCGGCCTGCGCCCACAAGGCCTGCCATTCCCAGGATTTCACCTTCATGCAATTGAAAGGATACATCGCGGCAGCGGCCGTCCGATCGGGATATATCGCGGACTTCAAAAATGACGGGATGCCGGCAAAGCTCCTGGGCGGATTCCCCGGCAAAGTATGTGCCTTTAATCTCCCGTCCCACCATGAGCTTAATGATTTCGTCCAGCGTGACCTCCCCGGCGGGATAAGTCCCTACATGTTTACCGTCCTTCAGCACGGTGATGCGGTCAGCGATTTTCTTGATTTCCTGCATTTTGTGGGAGATATATACGACACTGCAGCCCCGGCTTGTCAGCTCGCGGATCAGTTTGTGGAGCCTCTCCACCTCTGCCTCGGTCAAAGAGGTTGTGGGCTCATCCAGAACCAGCACCCTGGCCCCAGAAATTAATGCCTTGGCGATTTCACAAAGCTGCTTGTCCGGGATCGCCAGATCCCCCACCAGGGTATCGGGTTCGTGGCGGATTCCCACCTGCGCGAACACCTCCCGGGCCTTCGCCTCCATCAGCTTGTAGTTCACCACGGAAATCCCAAGCTTTTTTACCGTAGGCAAACGGCCAACAAACAGGTTTTCCATAATGGAAAGCTCGTTTATAACGCTCAGCTCCTGATAGACTACCGCAATGCCCTCCTCATAGGACATCTGGGTGGTTAAGGAGGAATATTCGTGCCCATTGCAGATGATTCTTCCCGAAGTGGGTGAATAGACGCCGGACAGAATTTTCATCAGGGTAGACTTTCCCGCGCCGTTTTCCCCAACCAGGACATGAACCTCACCCGGTAAAATATCAAAGCTGATTCCATCCAACGCCTGTACACCGGGGAATGTCTTTGAAATATCGATCATTTGAATGACGGGGGTCATGTCATTCCTCCTTACATATGGATATCAGTACAGTCTGGATTGGAATAACGCCATATCAACCGGCTCTGTATTGGGTGCGCAGGTGTCATCTGCCCTTCACGTAATCGTTATCTGTGGATATTATATAAATGACCTCCCTATTTGTCAATACGCAATATGTTTTGGCAGTTTTTTATAATTATACCCAATCAATTTTATTTGATATGTGTGCCATTAGGCAATCGTTTACGTTGAATGCTCAACTCGTTTTATGTCGGATGTTGACATCATCCTTTTTTCGTGTACAATGCGAGATAACGATTACTCATGATCCTGCAGCTAGCCTGCACCACAGTGGGTTGCAGCGACAAGGCGGAAAGTTGTCCGGGATTGTCGAGTTTACAGAGAGGAGTTGAAAGCCCGTGATCGCGTTGGCATCTGACCATATTGGACTTCCATTGAAGGAGGAACTTAAAAAGCTGTTGGACGAAATGCAGCTGGATTACCATGATTACGGGACATGTACCACGGAACGTATTGATTATCCCATTTATGGCGCTCGGGCAGCGCGCGCTGTTGCGGATGGAGTATGCGATCGCGGTATCATCATTTGTGGCACGGGGGTAGGCATTTCCCTTGCGGCCAACAAAATCCACGGGATTCGCTGTGTGGTTTGCTCAGACTGCTACAGTGCGGTATTAAGCCGGCAGCACAACAACACCAATATGCTCGCTCTTGGTGCTCGCGTTGTCGGCGTTGACCTGGCAAAAATGATTGCTAAAATGTGGCTTGCGGCGGAGTTCGAAGGCGGACGCCATCAACGGAGGATAGACCAAATTGCTGCTCTTGAACAAGGAATGGGCATTGAATAGAGATAGGCTTTCCTTTCATTTTTCACAGCTTGCTGATGCGAAGTATTCAGACATGTTGTGAATGCATTAATCCCACACACAGGGTAAAAATCATCAAGTTTTTCATACCTTCACACCTATGGTTCGAGCTCTCGATCTCCATAATACCGGAATACACAAACTGTAGATATATGGATTGTGCATAGGGGTTCTCGCACAGATAGGCGATTGTTCCTTCATCTGTCAGGTTCTCCTGCTAACTAATGAATAATGCGCCAAATGCGACACGCGAGGGAATCGAAGGTCGTCCTGACTCCTCAGAGAAGTTCCTGGCATACCCCTCCTCAATGAAGTCCCAGAGGATGATCCCGGCGATCTTCACCCAGCGGTTATTCGCACCCGGGCCATCCCCAAAGGGAAGGTAGAGCTCATCCATTGTGAGCTGTCCTTTGTCACGTTTTCTGTACATCGGATACTCCAAACACATTATTTTAACTGGCTTTTTATGTATCCAGTATACCATAAATCACGCAATTTTTCCTGTATATTCAATAGATTCCTGATTTCTCAGCACACCCTAATTACACTATGTTTTTATAAACCGACTCCTCTGAACTGACAATTAGCTATAACACCTTATTCACCTATTCCGGTACTGTCAAGATTTATGCGCAAAAATGAATTGAGGCCAATGGTTTGAGGGTCAGCTTGCCACAGAATCAGTATCCGGGATTGGGATCTCCAGGTGCTTCATGTTCATGTACTTCTTGTTTCCCCACTGAGTGCCGGTCACGTGGCGAAACCGGGCGCAAACGAGCATCAGAGCTGAATTACCATCGGGGAAAGTGCCAATCACGCGGGTCCTGCGGCGGATCTCCCGGTTAAGCCGTTCAATGACGTTGTTGGTGCGAATGCGCAACCAGTGTTCATACGGGAAATCCATATAAGACAACGTTTCATCAATGCTGTCCTCTACCTTTTTGGCAGCCTCATTGAGTCTCACTTCCCTCAGGGTCTGGACGACTTGTTTGGCCTTTTCCCGAGCGGCAGGTTTGATCTCCTGGGCGTGGATGGCCTTGAGCATTCTGGCTACCAGCTTCATTTTGCTGCGGGGTGTAGCCGAGAACACATTGCGGCAGAAGTGCACAGTGCAGCGCTGGTATTTGGCTTCCGGAAATACCTCTGCAGCCGCTTCCAGCATTCCAAGGCACTTGTCACCGACGATCAGTCGGACACCATCAAGACCACGTCCCTTTAGCCACTGCAAGAAGCTCAGCCAACTCGCTTTATCCTCTTTCATCCCCTCAGCAGCTCCAATCACCTCATGGTAGCCATCCTCATTGACGCCTAACGCCACAAGGATGCTTGCATTCTCAAACTCCCCGCCCCAGTTGCGCCGCAGGTAGATACCGTCCACATAGACATAAGGATATTTGCCGCCCCGTAAGGGGCGATTCCTCCATTCTTCGATATGGACATAGGCCTTCTTGTTTAAATCGCTGATTGTGGCCGGGGAAACCTTAGTACCCCATAGGGCCTCCGTGATGTCTTCTATATGGTGTACCGATACCCCCGCCAGATACATCTCAATCAGAGCCTCTTCCACACTGCTTTCTCGCCGCCGATATCGCTCAATGATTGCCGTTTCAAAAGGTACACCTTTCAGACGCGGCATCTTCAGCGTCACTTCGCCACTGGTGGTGGTCAGATTCCGAGTGTAATGGCCGCTGCGGTATCCCTGCCGGGCTTCGGTGCGTTCATATCTGGCCGCCTGCGTCAACTCCTGTGCCTCTTTTTCCAGCAGGCCATTCAGTGTTTCTTCCACACTCCCGCATACTAACTCCTTCAATTCATCCTTGATCGCACCTTCGTTTAGCTGTATCATTCTCTTGGACATATTGGGGCCTCCTTTGGTTGATGAGTTCTCGCTAAACCCATTTTACCATCTAGGCCTCAATGTGTCTTTTCATTTTACGCATCTTATTGTACGTTATCGCATTTATGCCGATTGTCGGTTTTTCCTAGCTTTCGTTTAGCACAATAATCGGGGGCAGACCAGCTTATCCCTGCGTTACTGAGATGTACGCGATGGACGCGCACAATGGGGAGCAATTGTATACTTGGGCAGCGTGACCA
>JAAYDR010000101.1 GCA_012729115.1 Clostridiales bacterium
ACATCTGTCCAGCCCACGTCCATCCAGTCGTCCAGGTCCAGGTGATAGGAAACGGCAGCCAGTTCCAGAGACAGGATCATGGCCTCATGACAAAGGGGGGGACGGAGACGGGAGAACGGGTCCTGGCGAAAGGGAAGGCGCAGGCAATCCAGGGCCCTAAGGTCACAACCCGTAATCCGCCCGGCACCGGGCCTGGGCAGAGATTTGGGGGCCTGCTGCGCTGCGGGAACCCTGCGCCGTGCCATGGATGCGTCCCCTGCCCTTCTGGATGAAGATACTGCAAGCATTATAGCAAAGATGGAGATACCATACAAGAAGCAGTGCTGTACCGCCCCCCTTGACCAATTTTACCCATTGGGGTACAATTCAGATACCATTTTCCACCATTTGAAGTCAAAAGGAGGCTCTCTCATGAGCATTACCACCAGGCCCTATGGAACATTGCCCAATGGGCAGCAGGTTGTGGAGTATACCATGCGAAATGACAGCGGTGCCGGCGTCAGTATTTTGGATTTCGGCGGTACCATCACCCGCATTCTCGTGCCGGATCGGGAGGGCAAGCTGGGGGATGTAAGCCTGGGCTTTGAGGACGTCATGCCTTATTTCAAGGGAGAATGCGGCAGCATGGGAGGCATCATCGGCCGGTACGGCAATCGGATTGGCGGAGCCCGCTTCACCCTGGAGGGGCAGGAATACCTCCTGGGCAAGAACAATGGGGAGAACAACCTCCATGGAGGGCCCCAGGGTTTCAACCAACGTATGTGGCAGGCCAAAGCTGAGGAAAAGGACGGGGTTTGCTCCCTGACGCTGACCCTCACCAGCCCTGACGGGGACCAGGGTTTCCCCGGCACCCTGACCGCCACTGTCATCTACACTTTTGACAGCGAGAACACCCTGGGCATCACCTATCACGCCGATACGGATAAGCCCACCCTGTGCAACCTCACCAACCACGCTTATTTCAACCTGGACGGCCATGAATCGGGCACGGTGGAGGAACTGGAACTTCAGATTTTTGCCGATTTTATCAACGAGGTGGACAGTGGCCTGATCCCCACAGGGAAAATGCTGCTGCCTGAGGAAACGGTTTATGGTTTTGCAAAGCCTACCCGCCTTGGCGACGTGCTGGCGAAAACATCCGGCGATCCTGCCCTGAACAACGCCGGGGGCGTGGACTTCAACTATTGCATGGGCCGGGACAAGGAGACCAAGGTTTGCGCCCGGGTATACTCCCCCAGAACAGGACGGGAGATGACTGTGGAGACGGATCAACCTGGCGTACAGTTATATACAGGGCAGTACTTAAACTATGTGGGCAAGGACGGAATTCACTATCGCCGTTTTGGCGGATTGTGTCTGGAGACCCAGCATTATCCTGACAGCCCCCATCAGGCCCATTTCCCCACCACGGTACTGCGGCCTCAGGAGCATTACTATACCTTCACCCGCTATCGCTTTGGCATTCGTGTCTGATGGGACGCAGCATGACCATCCCCAGTCAACAACAACTTACGGTTGGCCCGCTGCTGGACGAGAAGGGGCAATTGGTCCAGAAGGGTTTTGCTACATCCCTGGTACGTTGCTATGACCGTCATGCCATCAAGGCAGGGAAAACCCGCATCAAGGAATGGGATTATTACTGCATCTGCGGTGAGGATACCATTCTGGCTTTGACCATCGCAGACAACAGCTATATGGGTTTGGACAGCGTGACCCTGATTGATATCCCCCTGCGCTGGCAGCATACCAGGAGCTTTATGCGAGCCTTCCCTATGGGCAAAACAGGCTTTCCTGCCACCAGCACCAGGGGAGATGTGGAGAGCAGCGGCAAGGGGTACAACCTGCGCTTTGCTAATGACGGCAGAAAGCGGGTTCTCACCGTCCATGTTGAGGACTTCTTTCATGGTCTGCCCCTGGAGGCCACAGTAGAGCTCACGGATGAGCCTCATGACAGCATGGTTATTGCAACACCCTTCCCCAATGCCCCCAGGCACTTTTACTACAATCAGAAAATCAACTGCTTATCGGCCGGCGGCCAAGTGGTTTTTGATGGCCAGGTCCGTGAATTCAAAGCCGACAGCGCCATGGGGGTGCTGGATTGGGGCCGGGGTGTATGGACCTATCAGAACACCTGGTACTGGGGCAGCGCCAGCGGACGGGTTGGCAGCGTCCCCTTTGGAATGAACTTGGGTTATGGCTTTGGGGACACCTCCGCCGCCACGGAGAACATGCTTTTTTACAACGGCAGAGCTCACAAGCTGGAGCATGTAACCTTCAGCATTCCCATGGGGGCGGAGGGCCGGGAGGATTATGTAACCCCCTGGAAGGTGAAGGACAACCAGGGCAGGCTCTTGCTGACCTTTACTCCCTTTTTGGATCGGGCCAGCCGTACCGGCGCAGTGTTGATTGAAAGCGACCAGCACCAGGTTTTTGGCCATTTTGACGGCACAGTGGAGCTTGACGATGGGACCGGGCTTGAGATCAGACATTTGCTCGGATTTGCCGAAAAGGTAAAGAACCGGTGGTAGAAAAGAATGGAAAACGGCCCCGCCAATGAGGGGCCGTTTCACTTTGTATGCTTTAGCAAGAAATAACCACCAGCAGAGCTGGTGAGGATAAAGAACTTAAGATACAGGAAACCTCCTTTGCTATAATGATGCTGGTCTGGCAACCGCAACAAAGCAAAGGAGGATTGTCATTTATGATAAATGACAATCAAAGTTTATCACACACAAAATGGAATTGTAAATATCACATCGTATTTGCGCCGAAGTATAGGCGACAGGAAGTATATGGGAAAATAAAGAGCGACATAGGGA
>JAAYDR010000102.1 GCA_012729115.1 Clostridiales bacterium
CCAGGGCACGCTGAAAAAAATCCGGAACCGCATGTTTTCCCACATGCAGACCCTCCCCGTGAAATATTTCGACACCCACCCCTTTGGGGATGTGATGAGCCGCTACACCAACGACACCGACACCCTGCGCCAGGCCATCTCCCAGGGGGTTCCGCAGATGCTCTCCTCCCTGGTCTCCGTTTTGGCGGCCTTTGCCTCCATGCTGTACCTGAGCGTGGGCCTGGCCCTGTTCGTGCTGGCGTTCACGGTTGTGCTGCTGCGGGTCATCCGCTTCATCGTCGGCCGCAGCGGCAAGTTCTTCATCCGCCAGCAGGACAGCCTGGGCAGCCTCAACGGCTATGTGGAGGAGATCATCAGCGGCCAGAAGGTGGTGAAGGTGTTCTGCCACGAGGAAAAGGTCAAGGAGGAGTTTGACCAGAGAAACGACGACCTTTGCTACAGCGCCACCCAGGCCCACAAGTACGGCAACATCACCATGCCGGTGGTGGGGAACATGGGGTATCTCCTGTATGTCCTCATCGCCATTGTGGGGGGGGCGGCGGGCATCGCCGGCTTGCCCAACCTGAGCCTCACGGGGGTTGCCCCCCTATCCATCGGCGTCATCATCTCCTTCCTTACCCTCTCTCGCAGCTTCGTCAACCCCATGGGCCAGATTTCCATGCAGTTTAACATGGTGGCCATGGCCATGGCGGGGGCTTCCCGGATTTTTGAGCTGATGGACCAGGAAAGCGAGCAGGACGAGGGCCAGGTGACGCTGGTCAACGCCCGGATGGAAGGGAAGGAGATCGTGGAGTGCGATCAGCGCACCCACTGCTGGGCCTGGAAGCATCCCAGGGAGAACGGCGACATCACCTATACCCCCCTGGAGGGGGAGATCCGCTTCTACGGCGTGGATTTTGCCTACGACCCGGACAAACCCGTGCTCCATGACATCACCCTCTACGCCAAGCCCGGCCAGAAGGTAGCCTTCGTGGGGGCCACGGGGGCCGGAAAAACCACCATCACCAACCTCATCAACCGCTTTTACGACATTGCCGACGGCAAGGTCCGCTACGACGGCATCAACATCAACAAGATCAAAAAATCCGACCTGCGCAGGTCCCTGGGCATGGTGCTCCAGGATGTGAACCTGTTTACCGGCACCGTCATGGACAACATACGCTACGGCAAGCTGGACGCCACCGACGAGGAATGCATCCAGGCCGCCCGCCTGGCCAATGCCGACGGCTTCATCCGCATGCTTCCCAACGGCTATCAAACCGTCCTGGAAGGGGATGGCAGCGGCCTGTCCCAGGGGCAGCGGCAGCTGATCTCCATCTCCCGGGCCGCCGTGGCGGACCCCCCGGTGATGATCCTGGACGAGGCCACCTCCTCCATCGACACCCGCACCGAGTCCATCGTGCAAAAGGGCATGGACGCCCTCATGAAGGGGCGCACGGTGTTCGTCATCGCCCACAGGCTCTCCACCGTGCAGGACGCCGACGTCATCATGGTGCTAGATCAGGGGCATATCATCGAGCGGGGGAACCATGCGCAGCTGGTAGCCCAAAAAGGCCGCTATTATCAGTTGTATACCGGCGCCTTTGAATTGGAGTGAGGCCGGGGAAGGCCGGCCGGAAAAAAGCGCCCCGGGGAACCTTGGAGGCGTGCAAAAAGGGCGTCGGCCCCCCGGTTTTTTCTTGACAACCCAAGGCAACCGTGATACCATATCACCCGTGCCCCCGGCACGCTCCGGCGAAGCCTTTTGGGCGAAATGGATGATTTTTTTCCGCCGCACGGGGCGGGGGCGGCATCTTGCGGGCGTGGCGGAATGGCAGACGCGCCAGACTTAGGATCTGGTGCCGCATGGCGTAAGAGTTCAAGTCTCTTCGTCCGCACCAATCGCGTCCTTGATGGAAGCCGGAATGTTGGAGCATGCGGTAGTAGCTCAGTGGTAGAGTGCCACCTTGCCAAGGTGGATGTCGCGAGTTCGAATCTCGTCTGCCGCTCCACTTCCTTTTTCCAAAGAACCAAGCGTGCTTGCTGTCGGGCGGGTGTAGCTCAATGGTAGAGCCCCAGCCTTCCAAGCTGGTTACGTGGGTTCGATTCCCATCACCCGCTCCATCTTATGTAAACACCGCCTTCATTTGGGCGGTGTTTTATATGCGAAAATGTGATTTGAACGGTTAAGAACAGAATATAGTACCGCTTTGTTGGAAAACTATGGACGAGGTGATGGAATGTGCCCAAGAATGACCATAAGAAAAGCCGTACACAAGTTAATAAACAGGATAAGATGAGGAATATGGAACAATCTATTCCCGGAACCAGCGATATACAAAAACATAATGCAAAAAAGGTGGCGTTAGGGCCAAATACAAAGCGATAGGGGGCTGTGTATGAGCAATGACAATAGTATGAGAAGCACCAAAAACAAAAAGAAGCATGATGGAAAATTCCGCTCCAGGCATATTACACATAACCCAAATGCAGAAAGTGCCCGGGCTGTTTTTGGTGTCCATGATCCACAATCGGATAAAAAGCGGTGACTCTTGTTGTGGCCGTACTCATATCGCGACAGTCATCTGCTGCGAGACAGCAGCCTGCTTAAACGCAACAAACCCGCCTTTCATTCTGTGGAAAGCGGGTTTGCTCACTGATTGAAACCTTCCACTCACTTGGAAGGATCACCGGTGGTGCTGAAAGCGGGACTCGAACCCGCACGCCCATAGGACAGGAGATTTTAAGTCTCCGGCGTCTGCCATTCCGCCATTCCAGCAAAAATCAAGATTTATTATCATCCAAAGCGATTTGAATGTCAAGGTCCCTGCAGGGACTTTTCCTATTCCTGTGTAGGACTTTTCCTATTCCTGTGCCTTTCAATTGAGTTACCGCTTCATCCATTGAAAAAATCCAAAGAAAAACCCAGGCCGCTTTCCAGGAATAGGGGAGTATGGTATAATCAGGGGAGGCGCTACTGGATGTGCGCATGCCGATGGGCAAGAGGGGAGTTTAGGCCATGCTTATGGAAAAGCGATATATCAAAAAGATGGAGAAAATCTTTGAAGGGCTTAGCATACCCCTTCGGATTGTGGATGCGCAGGGAACAAGCCTCATTCCGGAGGATGGAACCCTGGTGGACATGCCCAGTGCCATGCTGACACCCGGCATCAACCACCATGTGGGGGATCAATTATATCGTGCGTTGGACATGTATCCACCCCTGGTGATTGTGTGTCCGGATGCTTATGCGGGAGCCCAGGATTTACTGGTCATGACTGACTCCATGGTGACGAACCTGTTTAAAAGCAGTCTGTCCATAACCGGTCCTAACGATGTTTTCCGCCGGGCACTCAAGCAGGAACTCAATGGAGTAGACCTGCTGACCCGGGCCAATGAAAACCAGATCACCCTGGAGATGGACCGTTGTGTGTTGCTGTTCCAGATCGAGCAAATAGAGAAAAGCAGCGCTTACAGCATCTTGGGCGAACTCATTCCGCTGACGGACACGGATGCGCTTGTGGAGATGGATCGCCATCAGGTAGCCCTGGTGAAGGATATGGAAGGCATCGATGGCTTTGATGAGTTGTATCAGTTTGCTCAGGCCGCTCAGGAAACGCTGATGGAGGAAGCGGTGAAAACAGCCAAGGTGGGCATTGGCCAGGTCAAGCATACTCTGGCTCAACTGGGGGAAAGTTATCTCGAAGCAAAGCGCGCCATGGAGGTTGGCCGTATCTTTTCACCGGAGGAAAGCATACACATCTTCCGCCGTTTAATGCTGGAACGCTTTCTGATGAACGTACCCAGGGAGGATAGCATGCATTACCACGCACTACTCTTTAACAGAAAAACGGCCAAACTGTTCAACGATGAAATGTTGCAGACCATTGAGATGTTTTTTCGTAAGGATTTGAACCTTTCGGATACGGCCAGACAGTTGTTCATTCATCGAAATACGCTGGTGTACCGGTTGGATAAGGTGCAGAGGCAAACCGGGTTGGATCTTCGCAGGTTTGATGATGCGGTGACCTTCAAGATCCTCTATGAGCTTAAAAAATGCGGGCAGGAAAAGCCCAGGGAGATTTTCTGATACGGGATGATGGGGAGGGAGCTTAATGAAATGGTGGCATAAGGCTTCGGTGAAGCTTTTCATCATCATGTTGATGATTTCTCTGATGGTAACGGGATGCTCTCTGTTACCCACCACGGTGGCGGATAGCATCCATAATGCTCAGGGAGGCGCTGACGGATCAACAGTCACGATCTCCAGGGATGAGTACAACAGGCTGCAAAGATATGCCGAACTGGACGAGCTTTTGAAGGTGGTGGAGGAGTACTATTACCAGGAACCGGACATTGACGCCATGATCGAAAACGCTCAGCGTGGTCTTCTGTATGGCTTGGAGGACCCCTATACGTATTACTATAATCCACAGGAGTATGCTGACCTGTGGGAATCCGATGAGGGCGAGTACGCAGGGATCGGCATCCAGCTGACCGGATCCATGGATACCTATCTTTGCAGCATCATGCGGGTGTTTACAGGCAGTCCTGCTGAGGCTGCAGGCTTGCACAAAGGCGATATCCTGGTGCAGGTGGAGGACTTGGAGGTCACCACTTACAGCATGCAGGAAGCCGTTAACATCATGCGTGGCGAAGTGGGCCAGAAGGTCAAGATCACAGTGAAGCGCGACAAGGAGTTGCTGGATTTTGAGATTCCCAGGGCCGTAATCCATGTGAATTGGGTCAGCAGCTGTATGCTGGACAATCAGATTGGTTATATCATGCTCTATGAGTTTAGCGGCGATTGCGCGCCGGCTTTTCAAAAGCAGTTGGACCAATTGATCGACCAGGGCGCGAAAGGTTTGATCATGGATCTGCGGGATAACCCGGGCGGATGGGTGGACGATGCGGTGCAGTTGGCGGATATTTTTCTTCCGGAGAGTACGGTGGCCTATCTGGAGAAGCGGGACGGTTCTCGTGAATACTATACAGCCAAGGCAGGGGCTTTGGACATTCCGCTGGTGGTGCTGATCAACGAGAATTCAGCCTCCGCTTCCGAAATTCTTTCCGGAGCGCTTCAGGATTACAAGAAAGCCACCCTGGTTGGCACCAAGAGTTTTGGCAAAGGAGTGGTACAGTACGTCCTGCCTGTGGGAACAAAGGGCGCGGGCATGCAACTGACCATTGCCCAGTACTTTACGCCCAACGGCAATGTGGTGCATAAAACCGGCATTACTCCGGATGTCGAGGTAACCATGCCCGAGGATGCCAGCGGAGTCACCTATGAGCTGGGGGATTTGCGGGACGTTCAACTCAGGAAAGCCTACGAAGTAGCCCAGGAATTGATAAAGAAAAGGGGAAATTAATATGGAAATGATTAAAAAGCTTTCTCTGGCCGGATTGATTCCAGTGATCAAGGTGGAGGATGCAGCGGATGCGGTGCCTCTTTGCAAAGCCCTTGCTCAGGGAGGTCTGCCTGTAGCGGAAATCACCTTTCGTTCCGAGGCAGCGGAGGAGTCCATTCGACGGGTTCATCAGGAGTTGCCTCATGTGATGTTGGGCGCAGGCACTGTGCTCACTACTGAGCAGGTGGACCATGCAGTAGCCGCCGGAGCCGCCTACATCGTATCCCCCGGGCTCAACCCTGCTGTTGTCAGGCATTGTCAGGAAAAGGGTATCCCCATTGTGCCGGGCTGCGCTAACCCAAGCGATATTGAAGCTGCGCTGTCACTGGGCTTAACCACAGTAAAGTTCTTTCCAGCCGAAGCTCTTGGCGGCCTTGCCATGATTAAGGCCCTCAGCGCTCCCTATGGGAATGTGACATTCCTGCCCACCGGAGGAGTCAACGAGAAGAACCTGTGTGATTATCTGGGCTTTGGCAAGGTTATCGCCTGCGGCGGAAGCTGGATGGTTCCCCAGGAAGCAGTAAAAGCCAAAGATTGGAACAGAATCGAGGACCTTACTCGTGGCGCGGTCGCGCTCATGTTGGGTCTGGAGTTGACCCACATCGGAATCAACCAAAGCGCACCGGAGCAGGCCGCCGAAAACGCACAGATGCTGTGCAAGCTGATGGGTTGGCCGGTGAAGGATGGAAACAGCAGTATCTTTGTTGGAACAGGCTTTGAACTGATGAAGCAGCCAGGTCGGGGTGCCCAGGGGCATATTGCCATCGGATGCAACCATCTACCCCGCGCCCGTTGGCATCTGGAGCAAAGAGGCTTTGTTTTTGACGAGAGCAGTGCGGTTGTGAAGGACGGCAAGCCCAAAGCCATTTATCTCAGGGACGAGATTGCAGGCTTTGCTTTTCATCTGTTGCAAAAATAGCTAGAGACTTTGCTTCGGACCTTAGGTTATCATTTCCTATTGGAGCCCATGCATATACAAATGCATGGGTTTTTATTTGTATGCTTTAGCAAGAAATAACCACCAGCAGAGCTGGTGAGGATAAAGAACTTAAGATACAGGAAACCTCCTTTGCTATAATGAGGCTGGTCTGGCAACCGCAACAAAGCAAAGGAGGTTTGTCATTTATGATAAATGACAATCAAAGTTTATCACACACAAAATGGAATTGTAAATATCACATCGTATTTGCGCCGAAGTATAGGCGACAGGAAGTATATGGGAAAATAAAGAGCGACATAGGGA
>JAAYDR010000103.1 GCA_012729115.1 Clostridiales bacterium
CCGGCTTGTCCAAGATGTCCTTCAACGTAAAATAACGCACGGAAGGGTTGTTTTCCTCCAGCAGCCAGTCTGTTGCGTCTGCTCTGAGCGCTGATTTCCATTCATCCATCGTTTTTTCCTCCACTTCAGCCAGGCAGGGCGGGATAATCAAACAGAATCTCTCAATCTCCAGAATCCTTCTTGCCTTTTACGTGGATCATGTCTTTTGGCTTCTCACACAGATTGACGCTCTACTATAGAACAGTGAATGATGTCCTGCATCGGCTGCGCGGAAGGATTGTTAACCAACTCCATAATGTGCAGCGCTGCACGTTCGCCGATCTTCGCAGTAGGCAGTGCAATGGTGGTGAGCGGCGGTTGAAGATAACTGGCGATTTCACGGTTGTCAAAACCTGCGACTGCCATATCTTCAGGAATGCGCAAACCGGCCTCGTTCAGCACATGCATACAGCCTGCCGCCATCAGGTCGTTCATGGCAAGAATAGCAGTCGGACGATTGGACAGTTCCAGCAGCAGGCGCGTCTGCTCTACGCCGGATTCGTATTCCCAATTGCCATACCGGATGTACTCCTCCGGAAGCACCATGCCCGCCTGCTGCATCGCCATCTGGATACCATGCATTCGTCTGGCAGTCGGATACGAGTGGGGATGGCCGGCAATTACAGCAATGTGCTTATGACCCTTTTTTAGAAGATAACGGGTTAGATCTGCAGCTGAATCCTGATTGGAATATGTTACATAGGTATCCTGCTTGGTGCCGTGAGAATATGCAAGCACCAGCGGCGTCTCCATGGGATCAAAGAGATAGTCCAAATGACGGTCGTGCATACCCACATAAATGATGCCGTCCACATTGGAGGACTGCAGGAGGGATAAACCATTATTGATGCGCTGCCGGTACGCGCCAATCTGCTCGTATTGGTTGTACAGTTTTTCTAGCAGATGCAGATCGTGCAGAATCGTACGATAACCGCTTTTGGCCAGCGTTTCGCTGATGCCGCTCACGATCTCCGGCACGGGCAGACCGCGAATATCCTCCACCAGCACGCCAATGGTATGCGTCTGTCCGCTGCGTAGCGATTTGGCCAATGTATTGGGTGTATAGTTCAGTTGTGCAATGGCCATCAGCACACGCTCGGTGGTTTCGGATGAAATCTTCTTGGTGCCGTTTACTACATGGGAAACGGTTGCAGTCGATACGCCTGCCAGTCCGGCTACTTCTTTCATGGTAGCCATCTATCTGCTTCACCTCCATAGCTAGGTTAAACGGTTTCCTGTATTGTACACATATGATGCGTTTCCGTCAATAGCCCTGGTTATTAATTTAACCAATTCTTTGAAGGAAAAAAGTGCGGAATATATATTGACTTCTTAAAAATCAGATGCTATCCTAGAGCCATACAAGAGGTTAATCGAAAAACCTCTACAACAGGACAATCAAAAAAGGAGGATCCATTCATGAAGAAACTGCTTGCTCTTTTCCTGTGCATCGCGATGTTGATCCCCATGGCCGCTATGGCCGAAGGCGATGAACGAATCCACATCACCTATTCATTCTGGGGCAACCAAACCGAGGCTGAAAGCGTACAGGCTGCGCTGGACATCTTCAACAGCATGCAGGACAAGATCTTTGTTGAGCCCATGCAGATTCCCAACGAAGAATACACACAGACCCTCGTCAACTACGCCATTGCCGATCAGCTTCCCGATTGCGGCATGGTAAACGAGAACTCCGTGCTTTACTTCGCCCGCAACGGCGTGATGGCGGATGTTTCCAAGATGTATGAAGGGGAAGAACTGCAGCCCATGGACTGCATCACCTTCAAGGATGCCGGTACTCCCGTTGGTTACTCCAGTTGCAACGAAATTCTTGTTCTCTACTACAACAAGGATATGTTTGATGCCGCCGGCGAGCCCTATCCCTCCGCTGACAAGCCCTACACCTGGGACGAGTTTGTGGAAGCAGCCAAGCGTCTGACCTTTGACGAGAGCGGCAAGCATCCCGGCGAGGAAGGCTTCAACCCTGAAAAGATCGTACAATACGGCGCGTTCGTGAACAACTGGACCTGGCAGATGGAAGTGTGGGCTCTGAGCAACGGCGGTGCATGGTTCTCTGAGAACGGAAACGAAGTACTCATCAACAGCCCCGAGGCCATCCAGTCCATCCAGAAGGTCGCTGATCTCGCTCTGGTGGAGCATGTTTCGCCCCTGAATGTCATCCCCGAGGATAACGGCGTTGGCATTGGTATCGGCAACGGTACCGTGGCCATGACCACCGACGGAACCTGGCGTCTGGGCACCGATTTCCCGAACCTGGACATCAATTATGGCATCGCTCCCCTGCCCATGATGAAGGATCAGGTTACTCTGTGCACCTCCGGTCTGACCGGCGTGTTCAATGGCAAGAATCAGGAAGCTGCCTACGAGTTCGTGAAATGGTATACCCGTGAAGAATCCAACTGGGAGAGCCTGGTCCTCACCGGTATCTGGATGCCTAAGTCTGAATACTACTACAAGAGCGAGGAAGGCATTAACGCCTGGTTGGGCAACGAAGCCTATCCCTTCAAGGATCTTGAGACCGGCAAGAAGGTTCTGGTAGACTACACCATGAACTATGCCAAGCCCGCCTGCTGGTACTACACCCCCAATACGCAGGTCACCACCAATGAAATCCTCTTCACGGCTCTGCAGAGCGTGTGGAGCGGCGAGCGCACTGCTGAAGACGTCATCACGGAAGTTTATCCCGAGCTGTGCGAAGCCATCGTGATTGAGTAAAAGCTGCGTTGTCCATTTAGGAGGGGGGAACGTGTCTACGTTCCCCCTACTTGGTGAAATCATTGGCGAACGGAGGAATCCGGCATGATAGCCAAGCCGATGAAAAAAGTAATCAGATACAATCGCTCCGAAACCAGGACGGCATGGCTCTGCCTGTTTCCCTCGGTCATTGGCCTTTTATGCATCACCTATCTGCCCATGCTCGCATCTTTTGCCTTGAGCCTGTTCAGTTGGAACGGTCTGGGCGAATTGAAGTTTATAGGATTGGATAACTATATCCGTCTTTTCACCATCGATACCAAGTTTTACGCCTCGTTGTACAATACGTTGCAGTATGCCGGCATGTCGGTGATCGGTAGCATTATCTATTCCATGGCAATAGCTCTTCTGTTGAATCGCAGGATTCCTGCAAGAGGGTTTTTCCGCGCTGTTTTCTATCTGCCCTATGTGTTGCCTGCGCTGGCTGTGTATCTGGGCTGGAAGTGGCTGTATGATTACAATCACGGTCTTTTTAACTATATTGTCAAACTGTTGGGAGGAACATCCATCAAGTTCCTGGATTCCAGCGCGCTGGTCACTCCCTCTCTGGCATTGATCGCGGTATGGCTGAGCGGCAATCTGATCGTGATTTTCCTTGCGGGTCTGCAGAACGTACCCCGCACGTACCATGAGGCTGCTGAAATCGACGGTGCAAATACATGGCAGCGATTCTGGATGATCACCATTCCCTGCATGACGCCTATTATCTTTTACAATCTTCTCATGAGTCTCGTATCCAGCCTGCAGGTGATCACACCTGCGCTGTCTCTTACCAAAGGTGGCCCTGGCACAGGCAGTTATTATATGTGCTATATGCTTTACACGCAGGCGTTCCAATCCCACAAATACGGCTATGGCAGCGCCGTGGCTGTGGTTCTGTTCATTCTGATTGCCATCTTCACCGCTATACTGTTTGCCACCAGCAAGGGCTGGATTTTCTACGAAGGGGATGACAAAGAATGACAAGCACTGTGATTCGTAAATCCTCGGGACATCTCGCATCAAAGAAGCGGCAGGAAACGTTGGCTAACATTCTGAGTATAATTGCGCTGATCATTTTAGGACTGATTGTTATGTTCCCGATTTACTGGATCTTCCGTTCTTCGCTTATGTCCAACGGCGAGTTGTACACCTATCCCCCGGCCTTTACGCCGCCCCAGTGGCGCTATTCCAACTACATAGAGACACTCAAGGTGTTTGAATACTGGAAGTTCCTTGGCAACACCATGACCATTCTTGTGCCTGCGGTTTTTGGTGCTGTCATAACCGCCACCATGGGCGGTTATGCCTTCGCCCGTCTGCGCTTTCGTGGAAAAAAATTTCTGTTCGTGCTGTGTGTTGGCTCCATGCTTTTGCCCTCGATGGTCACGCTGATCCCTCTTTTCATTATGTGGGCTAAGCTTGGAATGGTTAATACCTACTGGCCGCTGATCCTGCCGCATTTCTGCGGTGGTGGGGCGTTCAACATCTTCCTCATCCGCCAGTTTGTAAAAACCGTGCCGCATGAGTTGGATGAGGCTGCCACTATCGATGGCTGCGGGTATTTCCGCATTCTGGTTTACATTATCGTGCCGGCCATCAAGTCCGCCATGATTGTTGTAGGTCTGTTGAAATTCATCGAGCTGTGGAACGATCTGCTACAGCAGGTGACCTACATCACACGGCGAGATCAGTACACACTGGCGCTTGGACTGAACATCTTCAAAGGCTCCTTCAATGACGACTGGTCGAGCATCATGTGCGCTACCTGCTTGTCCTTTATTCCGGGCATTGTGTTCTACCTGATCGGACAGCGATATTTTGTTGAAGGCATCGTTATGACTGGCATGAAGAATTAAGGAGGTCAGTATGAGCATCCGCGAGATTCCCTTGAGCAAGGTCAGGATCATGGACGCTTTCTGGTCTCCGCGCCAGCGTTTGATGACCGATGTAACCATTCCCTACATGGAGAAAATACTCCGGGATGAAGTGCCTGGGGCAGAAAAATCACACGCAATCAGTAACTTCCGTATGGCCGCAGGCGAAGAAACCGGCGAGTTCTATGGCATGGTTTTTCAGGATAGTGACGTGGCCAAATGGCTGGAGGCGGCGGCCTATTCTCTCGCATTAAAGCCTGATGCAGAGCTTGAAGCCCGTGTGGATGAGGTCGTTGCACTCATCGGCCGCTGTCAACAGGAGGATGGGTATCTCAATACCTATTTCACCGTAAAGGAACCGGAAAACCGCTGGGCCAATCTGCTGGAATGCCACGAGCTTTACTGTGCGGGGCATATGATCGAGGCAGGTGTGGCATTGCATGAAGCGGTTGGTAAAGACGAGCTTTTGCGGATCTGCATTCGGTTGGCCGATCATATCTGTGAGCGCTTTATGCGACAGGAAGGGATCCCCGGCCATCAGGAGATCGAAATTGGTTTGATGCGCCTGTATCATGTCACGGGCGTCGTCAAATACCGGGATATGGCTTTGCGCTTTCTTGACCTGCGCGGACAGGAACCGGAATGGTTCATCAGACATACCCCTGCGCATCCCGGTATTCATTATGGCGGTTATGATATCCTTCCTGGAGACACCATCTATAACCAGTCCAATGTGCCTGTTCGTGAGCAGACCATTGCCCGCGGCCATGCAGTTCGTCAGTTGTATATGCTGACAGCCATGGCGGATGTTGCAGCAGATACGGACGATGCACAAATGCGCTCCGCCTGTGAACGGCTGTTTGACAACATCACCCAAAAGCAGATGTATGTGACCGGCGCTGTTGGCTCAACCCCTCATCACGAGGCATTTACCGTAGACTACGATTTGCCCGCTGATCGTTGCTACGGTGAAACCTGCGCCTCTGTCGCTATGATTTTTTTTGCACACAACATGCTTTTAATCAAACCCGACGGACGTTATACCGACTTGATGGAACTGGAGCTGTACAATGCCGCTTTGGCTGGAATGCAACTGGATGGGAAACGTTTTTTTTATGTCAATCCGTTGTCGGTAGACCCGGCTGTATCCGGTGTTGTGCCGGGTTACGAACATGTATTATCCCAGCGTCCGGCATGGCACGCCTGTGCCTGTTGTCCGCCCAATCTGGCAAGGCTGATTGCCTCGCTCGGCAAATACCTGTGGAGCGAAACAGAGGATGCAGTATATAGCCATTTATTCATCGGCAATCAGGTTCAGACGAAATTTGGGACCTTCCGTCTGGAAACGGGTTATCCATGGATTGGCAATGTATCCTATCTGCTGAAAGAGTGCTGCAGTGAACCGTTTACTCTGGGAATCCACATACCGGCACATGTAAAGGAATATCAAATCAGAATCAATGATGAACAGATGAGTGTTCCTGTGCAGAATGGATATTGTCTTCTATATCGTGCATGGCAGGCCGGAGATAGAATTGAATTCTTGTTTGCGATGCCTGTGCGGCGCATTTATGCTCATCCGTGTGTGAAGGATGCAGCAGGCAAGGTAGCTCTTGCACGCGGACCGTTTATTTATTGTTTGGAGGAACAGGATAACGGTGCGTGTCTGTCTGGCTTGCTGCTGCCTTCCGAGAGCGAAGTGCAGGCTTTGGCGTATGATGATCATCTTATGAATGGCATTGTTCTGCTGGAAACGCAGGGAAAGCGTCAGGCAAAGGCCGATTGTACAGAGCTTTACACAACAAAGGAGAGGCATTTGGAACCGATTACACTCCGCGCAATTCCCTATTACTCGTGGGCGAACCGCGAGAAGGGTGAGATGACGGTGTGGATCAGGGAGCAATAAGCATTGGTTCCGGTGCATCGTAGTCCGCTGAGGGATGTCAGCAAGCGCCGGATTTCTACTACGGGTGAAAGGATGGCAATTTTACCTCATATGCCCGCCGATGCGCACCATATGGCGCAGCACTGCGGCGGCTGCGATGCCGGTTACCGTGCCCATTCCAAGGCCGACCAGCAGCAATACCGCCATATAGTACACAAGCTTTGTGGTTTCCAGAATCACCATCGCCAGCGCCACCTGAGCGACGTTGTGGGCCGCACCGCCCACCATGCTGACCACGATGGGGCTCAGACCTTTGACGCGTTTTAAAAGAATCATCACCAGGACGCTGACCACGCCGCCCGCCAGCGAAAACGCCATCGCGGATACGCCACCGAAAAGAAGCCCGGAGAGCACCACCTTCAGCACCATCAGAACCAGCGATACCTTCGCGCCCAGCATGTAGATGGCAAAGATCAGAAGGCTGTTGGACAGCCCCAGTTTTATGCCCGGAATCCCCACGGAAATGGGCATCAGGCTTTCCACGTAGCCCAGCGCAAGCATCAACGCGGTCAACAGCCCACTAAGCGCGATATGGCGGGTATTCAGCTTCTTTGCATTGTTCATGGCGCACCCGCCTCATTGATCGATAGAAGTTCCTGTGCTTCTTCCGGTGAATACAGTTCCAGCACGACCTTGTTGGGCAGGCAAATGATCATGTTGCCCAAAACGCGCTGGTGACGGTTTTCAAGGGATACCATGCCCTGCTTTACGCAGTCCTGACCTTCGCAGGTGGAGCTCTCCATAAAAACACTGCCCGGCGTTACGTGGACAACGTTGACCGCACCGATGTCCTTCTGCGTAAGGGTAAAAGAACCATCCTCCCTCAGCGGAATGGGCAGATACATCATGTTGTTGACGGTGACTACCAGATAGGCTTTTGCCGGTTCACCGGAGGAGACGGGCGCGGTGGTGGTCCCGGAAGTCTCGCTCTGCGGCACAGGGGTTTCGGCGTCCGCTGTCAGTGTCGGCGCAGAAGACTGCGGAGCAGGTGCATCCACGATGGCGGTCAGTTTGGCCAGGCCGAACAGGATCAGTGTGAGAATCAGAACGGAACCGAGGACGATCAGGTTCTTGTTGCGCATTCAGGTGCTCTCCAATTATGAGGGCGGGAAAAGGCAGTGCCTCTTCCCGCCCGACCTATTATGTTGATCCAGGAATTAACGGCCCGCCGCGGCGCTCTCGCCCGCGATGCGGCCAAAGACCACTGTATCCAGAAGTGCGTTGCCGCCCAGGCGGTTGGAGCCGTGGATGCCGCCGGTCACCTCGCCGGCCGCGTACAGGTGCGGGATCACCTTGCCGTTCTCGTCAATCACCTGTGCATATTCATTGATCCTCACGCCACCCATGGTGTGGTGCACGGTGGGCACGCGGCCCGCGGCATAGAAGGGACCGTTGTCGATGGGCGTCTTGTAGAGTGTGCGGCCAAACTGGTCCGCTTCGCCGGTGGCGACGTGGGCGTTGAAGTCGTCCACAGCGGCAATCAGATTTTCAGCCGACACGCCAATCTGGGCGGCCAGTTCTTCCAGCGTGTCGGCCTTGAAGGCACGGCCCGCAGCCACCAGTTCATTGGCGGTTTCGTTAAAGTTGTTCTTTTCATCACCGGTGGGGTAGGTGTCGGAGTCCATGACGATCCACATGAAGTTGTCGGTCTGCGCGAAGAGCGCTTTTGTCATGTCGTCACGGCGGCCGCCTTCGTTGACGAAGCGGTTGCCTTCCTTGTTGACGAAGATACGGGTTTCCACGTCATGCTCGATGTTGCCGGAAAGGCTGCCCGTCTCCGGGTCGCCCAGCGGCAGAAGCTGGATGTTGCCCATCTGGATGAAGTCGGCCCGCTGCTTCATCAGCATCTTGATCGCGTCGCCGGTGGCGCCGGGGTGGTTGGTGGATTTGATGCCCTCACCCAGGTCGGCCCACTGGATATTGTAAGCCTGGCGCAGTTCCACCGAGTTAGCGAAGCCGCCGGTGGCAACCACAACGCTCTTGGCCTTGACAGTGACAGTGTTGCCCGTTTCGCTGGTGGCGCGTACGCCGCTCACAAGGCCGTTCTCGTCCACGAGGATCTCCTCGGCCTTGGTGTTCAGCAGAACGTCGATGTTCTCATGGCTGTCGATGTATGCATTATAGGTCTTGAAGAAGCCGGTGCCCAGCGGTTCCACAGGCTTATGGGCGCGGGGCCACATACCGCCGGTGACGGTGAAGGTTCCGTCCAGGAACTCCATGCCCAGGTCCTTGAGCCATTGAACGCCCGCCCAGCCATTGGAGACCAGCGTGTGCACCAGAACCGGATCGCCCTGCTTGTCGCCGCCATTGTATGTCTGGGTATAGTGCCACTCAACGGAGTCATTGTTTTGAATCGCGGTTTCGCTGCGATCGTCAACCGCGTTCAGCGCGCCGCCCGCCAGCGTGGTATTGCCGCCGACTTTGGGCATCTTCTCAAGAACGATAACAGTCGCACCATTCTGGTGGGCCTGCACTGCGGCCGCCAGGCCCGCACCGCCCCCGCCGATAATGACGACGTCTGTGGTCAGTTCAACATCCGCAGCCTTCTCAGCAGGAGCAACTTCCTTTTTCTCGGTATACTTGGAAAGATCTACGCCAGCCTTCGTCAGTGCATCGATGACGGCCGCAATGATCGCATCGCTGGTCATGGTCGCGCTACTGACAGTGTCCACCGCTACGCTCTGGGCGGCGACAATGGCGGCTGGAATCTTCTCCACCGCGGGGTCGCTGACGCCAGGAGTGTCGCCATTGGAGATGATCTTAACATCAGTGATCGCGCCGCTGTCGTCCAGCGTTACCTCAACCTGGATTGAGCCGGCACCACCAATTTTGCTGTCGCCGCTGCCTGCGAAAGTGCCTCCCTGTGCAAATCCGGGGATCGTGCTGAGTGCGAGAAGGATAACCACAGACAGAACGAGTGCGAGAACCTTCTTCATGAGCCTACCTCCTGATCATTATTGAGAAAGCGCGACTTTGTGCTTTCTTTAACAATTATATGTTACACATAAATACGAGTCAATACAATTTCGTGAATTTTTTGACATTCTTGCAGATATTCATCTATGCCTTGCTTCCACTTGTGAATCCCGTAGTTTCATTTTTCATTGTATATCCTCCGCTTGTGAGCAGCGGGTTCGACACGGATTCCGGTTGCGTCTGTGATGTGAGCAGAGTACCACAGCTGAATTATGAAAGGCTTATCCATTTGTATGGCATATGATCAGGCACCCTAATGGTAAATATCCATCCCACGCCGAGAGTTTACCCAATATACAGTATCTTCTTTTTGTTGTTGCGGCTGTACAGGATGGCTGTGACCGACGCAATCACAAGGAAGGCAACCGGCATCACAAGATCGGCGGACACATTGTCATTGGTGAGAAGAAGAACAATGGGCGGCAGGAAGCCTGTCAGGGAAACCAGCATGGTAACCACCACCGAGGCGCTCTGCTTTACCGCCCTGATTTCATTGTCCCAGTTGAATACCGGCATGGCAAGGTTTACCGCGATGCCGGCCACCGCTGCAAACACGATATACACGGCTGGAATGGCGACAATCCACAAAGCTCCCATGAATGAAGGTTTGATGGCCAGCAGGCCAAAGACGACCGCGATCAGATACTCCGGCAATGCGACTGCCAGTGCAAGCAGTATCTTGCTGTCAAAAATATCCTTGCTCCTTACCGGTATGGTTTTTGCGATCCACCATTGCCTGCCTTCCATGGATATGGTGCAGGAAGTGGGCGTCGTCATTGCCCCGATGGCCGCAAGAAACAGAGGGAATGCCCTGCTGATCAGCCCCGGATACCCCAGTGAGGTTTCCAGCTGGCTTGGCCCCATGAAAAACAGCGCTACGGATGCGACGGCCATCAAAATATACCCGATGATGGTGTTGGTTACATAGATACTGGAGGCAAAATACCGTTTAAGCTCGCGCCGCAGTAATGCCGCCACAGGTGAACTGGATTGAAGTTCCCGCAATTTGTAATTGTTTTTCGCAGTGGTCGCGTTCAGCGCTGTACAAATGGCTGTGAAATTGCGCTGCACCGCAAACACCATCACAAGGAAGAGCGCGGTGGAAACGCCGAAAAACAGCAGAAACGAAGGGAGGCTTCCTTGAATGACGCTGTTTGAAAACCATACGGCAGGCGGATACAACCTGTGAATCTGGTTTGACAGAACAGCAGAAAGGTTTCTGAGCGATTCACCGTCCAGATCCTCCATCAAACTTCCTGATCCGGTACTCAATATCATGATCGCAATCACCAGGAGCAAGGTCAGCACAATATTGACCAGGTTTTTCCTCCTCATTCTGGAACTAATGGCGGTGATGAACGCCCCCAAAATGGTGGCCACCGTTATGGGCAGCAGCGGCAGGAAAGCCGTACCCAGAACGCTGAAAACATAAAAGCCGATGTCCGGCTGCATCCAGATGCCGTAGAGTACAATGCCCGGAAGCATCACAAACAGGCTCAGAAGAAGGTTCGTGACATACATGCCAATAAAGCGGCTTGTAACAATGGCGGTTTTTGAAACGGGCAGTGATATCAGCGATTCATAGGTCCTCATTTGAAAAATGACACTGCCGGCCTTAAGTATCGAAAAAAACAGAATCAGAAGGCTTGTAACCGTGAACAGGTATTCAGGTACAATCTCCCCAAGCCCTATTTTGATCAGTCCATTGGAAAGCAGTGCGATATATGCAACAAGCATCACAGTAAGCAAAACCCATACGGCAGCCATGGCTACATAACGGTGCTTTTTCTTTGCATCCTTTGTATGCCGAAACTCATTGATCCCAAAAAGATTCAGCGTCTGCAGTTTAGTCAGCAGCCTGATTTGCGTTAGCATTGGCAACCACCTCCATAAACACCGATTCAAGAGACCTGCTGCCTGTCAATTCATCCGTTTTGCCCGATGCGATCAGCTTGCCTTCCTTGATGATGGCCACTTTGTTGCACAGCTTCTCCGCCACATCCAGCACGTGGGTGGAAAAGAAGATGGCGGTACCCGCGCTGCACAGTTCTCGCATCACTTCCTTGAGATATACCATCGCCTTCGGGTCAAGGCCTACAAAGGGTTCATCCAGGATCATGATCCTTGGGCTGTGGATCAGCGCCCCGATGATTGCCAGCTTCTGCTTCATGCCATGGGAGTACGATGAAATCAGGTCCCCCAGCGCGCTGGTGAGTTCAAAACCTTCACTGTATGTTTTAACCAGGCGTTCGCGCTCTCCCTTGGAAACGCTGAACACATCGGCCATGAAATTGAGATACTGTATTCCGGTCATATACTCATACAAATCAGGATTATCCGGTATATAGGCGATTTTCGATTTGCATTTGATGGGGTCTGCCTTGACGGATATTCCGTCAATCAGGATATCCCCCTCCTCAAAATCGACAATGCCCACAACCGCTTTGATCGTCGTTGTTTTGCCGGCCCCGTTATGGCCTATGAAACCAAAGATATCGCCGGATTCCACTTGAAGAGACAGATGGGATACCGCCGTTTTGCCGCCCTTGTAGGTTTTGGTAAGATTGCTGATGCTTAGCATGCAATTCACTCCCCGCTTTTCTATGCTTCTTCGTTGGGTGAAGAAATCAGGGTCAGCCTTCGCGGCTTCCTGCCACTTCTTGGCATGTTGTTAATGGCTTCGCCAAATAATACACTGAGCTTCTTGAGAAATTCCAGAAATTCTTCGTCCGTCATCAACAGTGTCGAGGTGGAAAAACTGAGCATGTCCTTTTGCGGATCATTTCCTTCCACTGCAAAGTATTTTGAAAACACTGTCATCAAAGATACAAGCCCTGCCTGAAACATGGCCCCGATGTCCTGATTTATCCCCTCATCGCTACCAGGATTCTGAGTGAGACGGTACGTTTTTTCCAACGTTCCGCGGATTCTTTCCTCCTTCACGACCTCGATCAGCCCCCCCTCAAGCAGCAGCTTCACGTGGCGGTACAAACTGGCAGGGGGAATATCCATCAGTTCCTGCTTCATATCACCTGTAGATCCCTGCCCGTGAATGATCAGGTATTGGAGGATCCGCTGCCTCACCGGGTTCATCACAATTTTCATCAAGTCTCTTATCATAGCACCACAGCTTTTTTGCTTTATTATTAACCGTGATAATGTTATCATAATTGATAACATTTGTCAAGGGTACGTTCACAAAGGCATGCTCTGTGCCATAGAGGAATACCTCGTGGCAGACCTGGCAAAAATCCTGGGTGTTGGTTTCACAATGCAGGATGCGCGGGTATATTATCAATGAAATCAACCGAAAGGAGTTTATGATATATGGCAAAATATGTAGACGGATTTGTACTTGTAGTACCGGAAGGCAAAGCCGACGATTATAAGAAGATGGCAGAAGACGGCCGTGATACGTGGATGAAGCATGGGGCACTTGAATACTATGAGTGCCGCGGTGATGACCTGATCCCAAAGGAAACAGGCGGTGACAAAAACCGTTCATTCACTGAAATGGCCGGAGCAGCAAGCGGCGATACCGTTTGGTTTTCTTTTATCGTCTTTAAATCCAAAGAACATCGGGATGAGGTCAATGCCAAAGTAATGGAAGACATGAGCCAGCAGATGGAAAAGTATGAAGCCATGTCGATGCCTTTTGAAATGAAGCAGATGGCTTATGGCGGTTTCCAGGTTGAAGTGGAAGGCTGAGGACATAATGTTCTCCGACACACGGGTCAGTTTTTAATCAGAACGTGCTCAACTAAGTCGCACCACGGGGTTACCACTTCCAGGTAGTGTCCTCCTCATGGGGGTACTGTGATGCATTGGCCATCCTCCTGAAAACATTCATTTTCTCAGTTGGGGTCATAGTCGGTGAGGTAATGAAACAACGATACTTATTTATAGCCATATGAAGGCAAACAGCAGCCCGCAAATCCAGTAAAATGAAGGATTTGCGGGTTTTTCATTTTGGTGGATTAATGGGTTCGAACCATTGCCTCCATGATGTCAAGGCGATAAAGGGGTGTTTTGGGGTGTATTGTCCACTCCGCCAATGGGTTTTCGTTTTTATCATTGAAAATGTGTATTATTTCACAAAACGGACTGGATTTTACCTGTCTTTGCTGATACAATGTACTGGTTTGAAATGACACAACAGGGATGGGAGATGTTTAAATGGTCTGGGTAAAGGTCTATCATGACCGGCAAAGTAAAACCTGATCTTCATGAGGCCCAGCTTGTGGAGAAACTCGGCAAGGAGATCTACAGGTAAGCATGGATGAGCGCTCGGTCCCCGTCCGAATCGGGGGACAGGGCACGGCTGAAAAGGAGGGAAGACGATGGATTTCGGAGAGAGCATTAAGGTAGCGCTGTTCGTAATGTCTCTGGTATTTGTTTTGCTGGGGTCGATCTATGGATTGATCCGGTTGACTTCGGCGGTCGTCCAGCAATATTTCAGCAAGAAGGCTTAAAAAGCGGTATACATCTTGGAAGGGGAAGAAATATGTTTACAAATGCTCTCCAAAAAATAATAGCGGATTCAGGGTTCGCAGCACTGACCTGGCGGCACCTTCTGATGATCGTTATCGCCTGTGTGCTGATCTACCTGGCAATCGGCAAGAAGTTTGAACCGCTACTCCTGCTTCCGATTTCGTTTGGCATGCTGCTGGCCAACCTGCCGCTGGCCAACCTTATGGGCGCACCCACAGGGGACGAAGCGGGTGGCTTGCTGTATTATCTGTATCAGGGCGTGAAGCTGGGCATCTACCCGTCGCTGATCTTTCTGGGCATCGGTGCCATGACCGATTTCGGCCCGTTGCTGGCGCGGCCGAGCAGCCTTTTCATGGGCGCGGGCGCTCAGTTCGGCATTGTGGTCGCATTTTTAATCGCAATACTCTTTGGGTTTGATCCCAAGGAGGCTGCTTCCATCGGCATTATCGGCGGTGCAGATGGTCCGACGGCTATCTATTTGACTACGAAACTCGCGCCGCATTTGTTGCCTGCGATTGCGATCGCGGCCTACTCCTACATGGCACTGATCCCGATGATTCAACCGCCGCTTATGCGCCTTCTGACCACGCAGAAACAGCGCGAGATCAAGATGGAGCAAATGCGTGAGGTGTCCAAGCTGGAAAAGATATGCTTCCCGATCATTGTGACCATCTTCTGCGTATTGCTTCTGCCTTCCGTCGCTCCGCTGATCGGCATGCTGATGCTGGGCAATCTCTTCAAGGAGTCCGGCGTGGCCGATCGCCTGTCTTCCACAGCACAGAACGCGCTGATCAACATCGTGACCATCTTCCTGGGCATCACTGTCGGGGCAACGGCAAAGGCCGAAACATTCCTCGACATTCACACGCTGGCGATCATCTTCCTGGGGCTTGGGGCGTTCATGTTCAGCACGGTGGGCGGACTTCTGTTGGGCAGGCTCATGTGCTGGCTGTCCGGCGGCAAGGTGAACCCGTTGATCGGCTCGGCGGGCGTATCGGCGGTGCCCATGGCCGCGCGCGTGTCCCAAATCGAGGGCGCAAAGGCAAACCCCGGCAACTATCTCCTGATGTACGCCATGGGCCCCAATGTCGCGGGTGTTATTGGCTCCGCCATTGCGGCAGGAGTGCTGTTGTCGCTCTTTGGCTGATCGTGCTATTGAATGATTTGAATACAATGACGAAAACTCGGCATAGCGCCGGGTTTTCTTTTTATACCAATCAAACCATGAACGTCATGTCCGGCACGGCGCCGGGATTTCCTGTGTAAGAATGAGGATTAATAATCTTTACTTGACTCCCTTGCGCATCCGGTATATATTAACAATGTTCAGAATATTTATTAGCGTTAATGCTCGGAGGCAACGATAATGGACGATACGGGGTTTCCCAAAAAGATCAGTCTCAAGAGCGCGCGCATCAGGTCTTATTTTATTGAGGCTGCTAAGGAGATCATAATGCGTGATGGCGTGGAAAACGTATCGGTCCGCAAGGTCGCCAACCTCGCGGGATACTCCTATGCGACGATCTACAACTATTTTAGTGACCTCAACCAACTGCTACAAGAAACAAAGCTGTGCATGATCCGGGATGTGATTGTGTATATGGGAAGCGTACAAGGCGAGAAGGTCAGTAACCTGGATGAAGTGAAGCGGATCAATCGTATGTATGCGCTCTATTACCTTGAGCATCCACACGTATTCCGATTTTTCTATTCGTATCGGCTTACCAACGAGCTCAAAGTCACCAAGCATTACTTCGACTATGAAGCGAGTTGGCACAACACTTATCAGTGTCTCGTGACTGACGGTACAATCCGCGAAGAGGACGTCAGCATTGTGGGAAAGACTATAATTTATGCCCTGCACGGCTTGCTAGCGCTGTTCTTCTCAGACAACGGGCTCACACACGAGGCGCTGTTCAGCGAGTTGGATCAATTGACCGGATATCTGCTGAAAAGGAGAGATTCACTATGAATGTTGGAATCATCATCTTCTCCCGTACAGGCAACACGCTGAGTGTTGCGGAAAAGGTACGTGATGCCTGCCTTGCACAGGGGCATACCGCTGTGATCGAACGCATAAGCGCAGAAAACGAAGACCCCAACAGCAAGCTTCCCGTGCGGCTGAAAAACGCGCCTGACCCGGTGCGCTTTGACGCTGTGATCTTCGGCGCGCCTGTACAGGGTTTTTCGCTCTCTCCCATTGTGAAAGCGTATCTGACGCAAATACCGCAGATTACGGGCAAAGAAGTGGGCTGCTTTGTCACACAGCACTTTCCGAAACCTTGGATGGGCGGAAAACAGGCCGCAAAGCAAATGTGCAGTCTGTGCCAGTCCAAGGGCGTGGTTGTTGCAGAGATCGGTATCATCAATTGGATGAATAAGTCCCGCAAAGGCCAGATCGACGATGTTGCGTCCATGCTTAGCAGGATAGGTGGGTGAGCGCAATTGAAGAAGGCTTTGAAATGGATTGGGATCGGCTTTCTCGCGTTCGTCGTTGTCATCATGGTCTATGCTTTCCTCGGTAAGGAGCAAACCATCGCACTGCAGATTAGTAAGATAGACCTGTCCAATGTTCCGGATGGCGAATATACGGGGCAATACGATTGCTACCGCTGGAGCAATACCGTCAAGGTTGCCGTTGCGGATCACCGGATCACAGATATCGAGATCATCAATGGGCCAAACGGTCGGGCGGGCATTAGGCAGGAACTGAAGGCCCGGATCATCGAGGCGCAAAGCACGGCAGTTGATGCGGTATCCGGCGCGACCGCCGATAGCAAAGCCTTTTTGAAAGCCGTCGAAACAGCGCTTCAAAATGCACAGTAGCCTGATATAGTGATGATTCAGGCCACAGCGCCGGATATTCGTGCTTCAGGGTGGGTGCATCAGTACACGATTACAAGTGAGCCTTTGGACATCGTGTATTTTTGAGTGCCTACGAGGAGCATTTTTCTGCCGTCCACCTGCGCCGAACTGCCGCCTGTGAGCCCGCACGTGTATTCCTGCAAAAAGAGCGCGGAAAGCCAGTATTTTAGGGGGGGGATTTGCAGGCAAACAAAAAAGCCCGCCGCAACCGATGGTGTCAAGGCGAGTTCGCAATTTCGAAGTACTCCGTCAATGAATTAAGCCGCTTTAGGCAACAGGGTACGAATGGATTCTTCGCTGAGATAGGCTCTGGAAACAGACCAATCTTCAGCATATTCCATGAGAAACGTGGTGACCAGGCGCAG
>JAAYDR010000013.1 GCA_012729115.1 Clostridiales bacterium
GGGCTGTGGGCGATGTCAGCGATCCCGTGATCGGCAGCTATGGCATTCACATCCTCAAATACCAGCGCGACGTGCCCTCCGGCTTGATTATGACTGATACCATCCGCGAGGACATCATCGCCTACCTAACTTCTATGAAGGGAAACAACGCGTATAACGAAGCCTACGCCAAGTGGCAGCTTGACGTGGACATCGTGTATGACGAAGCTGCCATACAAGCCGCTTCCGATGCTGCCGCAGCCCAGCAGGCGGAGGACGAGGGCATCGATAGCGAGGATCTCCTGCAGATTGAACCGGTCGATGAAACCGAGGCGCCCGCGGGCAATTGATGCCTTAGCAAAGCTTAAACACAGGATCAAGGACAATTTAGTCGTGATCGTAAATTTTCAAAGTAAGCGCAACAGTAGTAAAGAGGTAGCAAACAGCTTGAAAAGAAACGACATTTAGTGTGAGGAACAAGAATAATGAGAGGTGAAAAACAAGGGAAAAACGAAGAAAAGCTGAGGCAGGAGAAAGAAAAAAGGCAGGTGAAACAAGCCTGAAAAGGTAGTTTTCAGACTAAATGCAATTGTAAGTTGCGTTTAGAATGAGCAGGATGTTCGCAGCAATCGAGGGGATTGAACAACCTGATCGGGTGGAATGAATCGAATACCGAGCGCATCAGCCAGGTCGGTAGAATGCGTAAAGGTGAAAAGATCGTATGCGCTCTTACCGTTGAATTGTTTTCTCATCACGGCATTGACATGAGAGAAGATGAGATCGACGGTATCCTGGGTAAAGAGGTCGAACGAGGAGCCGGCAGGCACAATGTCCCTGAAGAGGGAATGATTCTTTTCAATCTGTGGTTTTTGATAAGAGGTGTTTGGGTCACAGAAAAACATCCGTGTTGCTTGTTGTTCATCCTCGTCGTTTTCAAAGGCTGAAACGATGCTGAATTCACCACCATTATCAGTCAGAATCAGGGGGATCAAATCGGAGAAGTTGAACCCCCGTGCTTTGAGTCGAGCCTTGAGGTCTGTGATCTTTGAGGCAGTCTCGGCAGCTGTTCTGTTCTCCAATAACAGACCAATCATAAAGTCAGGATTCACGAAATGAATGGTCAGGATCACCTTGCCACCAATCCTGCCAATGACGGTGTCCAACTGTGTAACGGGGATTCCCGGATGATCCTCCACATAGGCAAGGAAATCAGAATAGGTTCTATTATGTCTGATGGCACGTGGAACAAAAGCTATGTCTTTGGAGTGACGCGGTTTAAACTTGACCATTCTCGGTAAGGAAAGCGGGGAGATGGAATAATATCCCTTCTTAATATACCGATAAACCGTCGACACGGAAACGGGCAGATGATTCGCCTGAATTGCGTGGTAGACGTGCTGTCCGTTTCTGACAGCGTTGGAAATGATGCGTTCCGTTTCATAGAAGCTGGGTTTGTTGAGTGGAATGCCTTCTCTTGCTTCGCTCAGCAGTGTTTCATACTCCGCGTGCGCTTTCTTGGCAATATAAAGACGCCTGGGATAGGGACAACTGCTTTTGCTGCGCTTATCGCAACCGTTACATACAAAGGGTGGTTTTAGCAGCTTGGGACATGTTGCATCGGTTTTTACAAAGCCGTTCGTGTGAGGTTGTATGTGGGCTTTCAGTTCGCGAGATACGGTTGTTGGATTCTTGCCGATTCGTTTGGCAATGGCCTTGAATGTCATTCCTTTTGCCAGACATTCCTCGATTTCGTTCCGATTGTTTAAGGTCATGTGTTTGTTCTTTTCTGTGTTGCTCATAATTGTCTGAGCCTCCTTTCTCAGACTAAATGCTACCTCTTTTCTCCTCTTACATTAAACGCCACTTCTAAATGCCACTGTTGCGCTTACTTTGAAAATTTACTATAGTAACTCTGCCGTCTGTACGTAGTGTCCCATGTCTTTACATTTCCGTCCATCTTGCTATAATAAAAGGGCAATGACGGGGACGGGCGCGGCAAGGCCCAGCAGAGAGCCGGGGGAGGGTGGAAGCCCGGCGGGTACAGCCGATAGCCGGATCACCCCTGAGCACGGGTTAATCCCCGCGGCAGCCGCCGTTACCGGCGCAGAGCGGGCAATTATATTGCCAAACTGGGTGGTACCGCGGAGCATCAATCCGTCCCATAGGGGGCGGTATTTTTTATACGGAGGAACAGTGGATGTATCAGAAGGTAACAACGGACATGGACTTTGTCGGCCGCGAAAAGCAGGTGGCTGATTTCTGGAA
>JAAYDR010000104.1 GCA_012729115.1 Clostridiales bacterium
GGCGGCTCGTTGAAGGCAATGTGGCCGTTGATGCCCAGACCGCCAAAACAGGCTTCCGCCTGACCCAGGGAGGCAAGTCTGTCATCGTATTCCTTCTCCAGCCCGGGCTGGGGGAAATAGCGCTGGTTTTCGGGCATCACCAGTTCAGGATCAACCCGGGTGTAAAAATCGCTGTTCATACGCCTGTGAAAGCTCATCAAATGGTCAGCCTCAATGGCTTGATCCGGTGTGCTGAGATACTCGTCCATGTTGAAAAAATGTACATGATCCAATGGGATGCGCAGACGGTTGATGATCTCCGCGAGAATGGGGTATTGCTGGGTTGGCCCTACGGGAACGATCAGTGCGCAGGCACGGTTTTCTTTACGGCACTGAATTATTTTGTCCAGCATGGTCAGCGCCATATCCAGATACACATCATATTCACCTGATACCAATTTGAGCTTGATTCCACAGGAAAACGTCTTTTCCATAATCATTGTTCCTTCGCTGTTTGTTCCGATGCATGACAAAGCACGCCACGGACGTATACCCGGCGCACTTCAAAGCCGGGTGAAAGGATGACCACATCAGCATCCTTATCCTTTTCAAGGCTGCCTTTGCGATCCTGGCATCCACACAGGCGTGCGGGCGTAAGAGAAAGCATGCGGCACACATCCTGCAGGGGCAGGCCGTACTGCAGATGCGCGACACGCAAAGCCCGATCCATGGTACATACGCTGCCGGCATAGGATGATAAGTCCGTCAGTTGCGCCACATCATCCTTGACGATAACAGGCACACCGCCAATGCGCGGGCCGAGTATGCTGTGAAGAGCACACGTGCAGGAGGCGCGCATTGCATCGGTAATCAGAGCTATATGATCTGCGCCCTTGATGCGATAAGCAAGCTGCATGCTCTCTTTTGGGATATGCCTGCCGTCACTGATCAGCTCAATGGTAACATCATCTCGCAGATATGTGGCCTCTACCACACCGGCATGAACGATGCCCTTCTTTTTATGGAATGTGGAGATGGCGTTGTAGAAATGTGTCACATGGGAAAAACCCCAGTCAAAAGCCTGCATAGCCTGGTCCGCATCCGCATTCGTGTGGGCGATGGCGCACAGCACACCGTGTTCGCGCATCACCTGCGCAAACATTTCCATTCCCTCAAGTTCCGGCGCGGCATCCCAGCGCAGAATCTGTCCCTGCGCATGCGTGAGGATGTGCTCCAGCATCGCCCTGGTGGGGATGCGCTGCTCAGCCACAGGCTGAGCGCCTTTGGAAGCAGCCGAAAAGAAGGGACCTTCCAGATGCAGCCCCAGGATCTCAGCACCGCTCCAGGGTTGAGTCTTAGCCTGCAGGTATGCGTCGATGACCTCTTCCAATAAGGAGTCTGCGCAGGTCATGGTGGTGGCTGCCAATGCGGTGGTACCATGAGCGCAGTGTGCCTTGGCTACTTCATGGAAGGCCTCCGGCGTAGCATCCATAAAGTCGGCATCACCTCCTCCATGGACGTGCAGATCAATAAAGCCCGGCAGGATGTAACCGCCGGCGGCATCCACAGAGGGGACGCCGGCGGGGCAAGGCTCATTCACAGCAGCAATACGTCCATCCTCTACCAGCAGGGAGCCGTTATTCACGATCCGATCCGGTTGAGCCAGTCGGCCGTTGCCGATCCAAAGTGTGTTCATACAAAGCCTCTGTTATTTATTGTAGATACGGATCGCCGGCACCACAGGTGTGGTGGCTGCCAACTGGATGGCATAGATCTTCGCATCAGGGTGATGCTGGAAGAGGGATACCGGAACATGGCAGCTCACCGGCCCATGCAGTGCTTTGCGCAGCATCGCGGCGTTCCAATCCCGGGGCATACACATGCGCACCTTGCGGGCAAAAAAGATTTCCTTCATGCCAACGGTGATGCAGTTATCGGGGATCGCATCCAAATCAGCACCGGCATTCATAAAGGCATTAATGGTCTTTGTTTCACGCGCAATTTTCAGGATGCGTGTAGGACGGGCTAAAAACCCTTCATCTGTGCAGGTTTCGCCGGGTTCCGGAGGTTCGTTGAAGGCAATGTGCCCGGTGATCCCCACGCCGCCCCAGCACATATCCAGCTTGCCAATCTGCTGGATGATCTCCCATATCTTACCCTCATTGCCTGGTTCGGGAAAGATTCGCTGCTCCTTTGGAAGGGCGAGGTCCTCATCCACGAGGTTGTAAAAGATACGATCCATGCCGCCCCGGAAGGAGAGAGGATCATCCTTGGGCAGGTACTGGTTGTTATGGTCCAGGTATTCGTCCATGTTAATGAACCAGCAGTTTTTAAGTCCGATACGGCGTTTGTTGATCAGCTCCACCAGCCGGGCGTAGGGGCCAAGAGGACCGTAGGGGACGATCATCACAGTCGGGTCACCCTTGTGGTTGTTCTCCTCAATCAGTTCCGCCACTTCCATGGCCATCTTCCAATACAGGTCCACTTCAGTTTCACACAGTTCCAACTTGATGTGGCTGCCATTGCCCAGTTCGCTGGCGGGGATGGTACGGTAATCTGCCATGTGGTTCCCTCTTTTCTGAATCATCAATTTAATCGAATACGATTTTATTCGATTTTTTATCTACTCTATGCCCTTTTTAATCCGTTGTCAAGAGGGTTTCCAGAGGAAGGGCGACCCCTCCATCAAGTCGTTTTCCTGACAAGACCCTTTGCAAACCAATGCCGGTTTGCTATAATGTAAGAAGCAGCAACAGAATGGAGGGGCCTTCTTGACGCAGATAAGGGTGGTCATCATTGAGGATAACCCGGCGACCATCCGATCGCTGGTGCAGACGATTGATTGGGAAGGGCTTGGCTGCAGGGTAGTGGGTACGGCTTCGGACGGTGTAAGCGGCAAAACGCTGATTCTGGACGAAGAGCCGGACATCCTTTTGACGGACATACGCATGCCCCAGATGGATGGCCTGCAAATGCTGGAGGAGGTGCGAGACGCAGTTCCGGATATGAAGGCCATCATCATCACAGGGTACGATCAGTTTCAATATGCCAGCCGTGCCATTAAGCTGGCGGTTTTTGACTATATTCTCAAACCCATCCGCAATGATGAGGTGGAAAAGGTGATCCGCCGGGCCATTGATCGGATGCGCCGCCAGAAGGAAACGGATGTAGCCCTTGCCCAGGCAAATCAACTGCGCAGAAAGGCGCAGCTTCTCTCATTGCTGACCAACGATTCCCATGCAGGCCAGGACGTATACAAGATGCTGACGGACGCAGATCTGTGCAGCCCTGCTTATTATCTGATGATCATCCAGCCGGAGGATGCGGGGACGCTTCCCCTGGTCACCCTCAATGGTATGGATGACCTGCTGGTAAGTTGTCAGGCGCACACCATGTCCGTTGTCCTGTACGACTCCGTGGTCATTTATGGCATGCGGGAGGATACCGGTGAAGCGTGGCGGGAAGAAGCCGAGCGTATTTGCCAGCGGATTGATGATGTGCTGCCTGTCCGGGTCCGCATCGGCATTAGTCAACTGGCCACATCCCATCATCAGATCCGCCAGACCTATCAACAGGCGCGCCAGGCGCTGTGGGAGAGTGCGATGGGGCATATAAGCGGTGCCAGGGTATTCTTTCATCCTGAAAAGAAGGAAACCGACGGGCTGATGCAGGAGATGCGCCGCAAGATGGATGCGTTGATTGAGAAGGCTGAGCTGACGGATGAATCCGCCGAGGAAACGGCCCGGGTACTGGTGGAGATCAGCGGGCAGCAGTACAGCCAGCTGCGGGCATTGGTTTCCCTGTACGCGCTGACGCTCAGCCGAAAATTTCCCTGCAGTATGAACAGTGCGATGGATAGGGCGCTCAGTGCGCCCTGGTTTGTCACCAGCCTGGAGGAAGTGAGTTCCTGCCTGAAAACCCTGTGCGCCACACTGCGGGAAGGCCGGGAAGCACAGGAGAGCAAATGTTCGCTGCTCACTCGCAACGTTTTGGAGTACATCCGCCTTCATGCAGCTGAAAAGCTGAAGCTCAATGATGTAGCGGAGAAATACCATGTGAGCGTGAACTATCTTTCGGCGCTGATCCGCAAAGAGACAGGCACCACCTTTCATGAACATGTGCTGAAGGCCAAAATGGATATCGCCCATACGATGCTGGCCGATCCCCGCATCCTGGTGGAGGAGGTGGCCCGGGCAGTGGGATATAGCAACTATATCTCCTTCTACAATACCTTTAAGCGCCTGGAACATATGACTCCCACCGAATACCGCAACCGGCTCGCGCAGATGTAAGAGATAGTGAAATATCTCATTGGGAGCGCGATGATTTACCGGGTGGTTTGATTTGGGCCGGATTGCAAAAAAGTAAAATTGATGAGCTTATTCATAAAGTTGATGTATACCAAAAAGGAAAATATACTGCCATAATAAACACACTGACAGGCATTCCATGAACGGCAGCGGTTTTGGTACAGGCGGCCGTTTTTACTGAGCAGTGTTTCTTGGTGGCCGGCAAGCCACTGAAAATATACTGGGCAATGCCCAAGGAGGAAACATTCATGAAAAAGTTGCTGTCCCTGCTATTGACTGTGATCATGGTACTGTCCATGGTTTCGGTCGCCTTTGCGGAAGAAGCCGTGAAGATCACTGTGTTCCACTACATGGTGGAAGGTCAGAAGGCTGATGGCATGGTTGCTATTCAGGAGGAGTTCAAGGCCAAGTACCCTGATGTGAACATTGAGTTTGAAAACCTGGCATATTCCCAGGGCACCGATTTCTGGCCCCAGCTGGAAACCGCCATCGCCGCGGGCGACAATCCTGAGATCATCATGGGCAACCCCGGTCTGTATTCCAGCCTGATTGAAGAAGGATACATCATGGACCTGACCGGCAACGAAACGATCAAGTCTCTGGGCCTCACCGACGGTGACATGGGTGACGTGTCCTACCAGGGCAAGTGGTATGCCTATCCCGTGGACTTTAAGTCCTGGGGCGTGTTCTACAATGTTAAGATGTTCAAAGAGCTGGGCATCGAGGTTCCCTCCACCAAGACCGAACTGCTGGCGGTATGCCAGAAGCTGTATGACAACAGCATTACTCCCTGGGCTCAGTGGTATGCCGACGGCGCTTCTGTGGATATCGAAATGCGCCCCATCGTTTGGACCGAAGCTCTTGCCAATGGCGACAAAGACATGTTTGCCAAGCTGATGAGCGGCGAGAAGAAGATTGCCGAATACCCCTACTTTGCCAAGGGCCTGCAGGAGTGGGCAGATCGCATGGGCTCCGGCTGGGCTGCCAACAACGCCACCTCCAACAAGCAGACTGATGCCAATGAAATGTTTGTTTCCGGCAAGGCCGGCATGCTGTATCAGGGTACCTGGAACATCGGCTCCATTGAGCAGATGATCGCCGGTACAGACTTTGAGTATGGCTTCTTCCTCTGCCCGATGGATGACAGCGGCAACACCCCTGTGCTGAACGTGCAGGTAGACCAGGCTTTCATGGTGAACGACAAGGCCGATCAGAAGGAATGGGCTGCAAAGTTCATGGAGTTCTGGCTCACCGATTGCATGGGTATGTGGTCTGACTTTACCTACCAGCCCTGCATCACCGGTGCTACCACCGAAAACACCCCTGAATTGCTGCGGAGTCTGCTGGCCGCCAAAGCTTCCGGCAATACTGCCTGCTACGGAGACTTCACCGCCCCCTTCTCCTCCGCTTTTACCGCTGCCTATCGCAAGGCTCTGACCGCTTGGGCCGTGTACTGCTGCACCGGCCAGGAAGCCAGCGGTGTGAACAGTGTTGATACCTGCATCCAGTACATGCAGACCCTGTTTGACGAAGAAATCGCCAAGAACGCGCTGTGATCTTTGCAGATTCAATCGTAGTATCCCGATTGGTATGAAACGGCGGGCTATCCTGCTGGATAGCCCGCTTTTTCTTTATATCACCTGATACTGCTTGCGCAAGTCTTTCCGATGATATGGAGTGGTTCCAAGATGACAAAGGTTGTAAACCCCCGCAGACCCATGCGTTATAGCACAAAGCATCATCTGGGCAATGCCCTGTTTCTGCTGCCGACCATTGCCCTTTTTGTCTTTGTTGTTCTGATCCCTTTCTTTCAAGGCATCCCCTATTCCTTTCTTCGCTGGAAGGATCTCATCAACGAACCGACACCGTATTTTAGCGCCGACAATACCCTGATGGAAAAAGTTGTGCTGTCTCTGAAATCCTACAACTATCTGTTTACCACCAAACCCTTTCTTACCTCTCTGGGTGTCACATTCAACTTCACAGGGCTGTATCTGCTGTTTTCAAATTTGCTGGGCTTTTCCCTTGCGCTGCTGATCAAAAAATCTTCCAGGTTCAACAACTTTTCCCGCACCGCGTTTTTCCTGCCGTTCACCACGTCCGTTACCGCCGGCGCCATCATTTGGGCTTATCTTTACAGCGATATCTATGGCCCACTGATGGGGGTTGTCAGTCCGCTGTATACCGACAACACCACCGTTCTTGCCATGGCAGTGATGGCCTCATGGCGTGACATGGGCTACTGCATGCTGATTTATATTGCAGCTCTGCAAACCATTTCCCTTGATTATTACGAAGCTGCCACCGTAGAAGGCGCTAACAGATGGCAACAGTTCGTCCATATTACCATTCCCATGATCGTACCGGCCTTTACCACCAACATTACTTTGATTTTGGCTTGGGGCCTGAGAACTTTTGACCTGCCCATGGTGGTTTCCCAAAACAGGGCAGCCGGTCAAACAGCGGCATTCTATATCTATGATCAGATTTTCCAAAACCGCGGCGCATCCGTAGGCCAGGCAGCCGCTATTATTCTTACCCTTATCCTGATTGTATTGACCCAGATTATCACCCGCGTCCTACGACGTTTGGAGGTGGAAGCATGACAGGAGCCCCCCAAAAAATCCGCATGTATAATCCCAACTCCATCATGCACAGGAAAAAGGTGCTCAGTTCCGCAGCCCGTATTGTGCTGGTCAGCATACTGCTGATCCTGGTGCTTATGCCCTTTTATGTAGCTATCCTGTATGCATTCAAGCCGGTCAATGAAGTGACTGCCAACCGTTTGATGTTTACCCAAAATCCTACCCTTAGCAATTTCAAAAGCGTTATTTTTCAAAACAAATTCTTTCTGACCGGCTATCGGAACAGCATTATCAACACCATTCCCACCGTGCTCCTATTAATGGCAATCACCTCTATGTCGGCGTGGGTGCTGGCCCGCAACAATGGCCCTGTATATAATCTGCTCTATCTGATTCTTTCTTTGGGCTTGCTGATTCCCTTCCAGTGTTTCGAACTGCCTCTTTTTATCAATTGGCGCAACCTGGGGATGGATTCCACAAACATCGGCTTTATCATTGCCCGGTCGGGTTTACAGATTTCCATTAGTCTGGTGGCTGTTACCGGTTTTGTAAAAACCGTGCCTCGGGAGTTGGAGCAGGCTGCCAATATTGACGGCTGTAACCGCTTTCAGACCTTTTGGAAGGTTGTTTTCCCGTTGATGACCCCCATCAACGTAACACAACTGGTGCTGAACTCCCTGTTCATCTGGAATGACTATTCCACTTCCGTGATTCTTTTGCGTAAGGCTGAGTCCAAAAGCCTGACGCTGGCGCAGATCCAGTATTTCAACGGTAAAACCACCGAGTTGAACCCGGCGTTTGCGTTCTTCATCATGTCCATGATTCCGATCCTGACCCTGTACCTGATTTGCCAAAAACAAATCATCAGCGGCATCACGGCCGGTGCCGTGAAGGGATGATGACTGTTTGCTCATTTGCATGCCCCGAGCCAAGGGGCATGTTTTTGTTTTCCCGTCGTTGGTGGCTGCTTGACAAGCGCTTGAAAAAGTGATTAGGTAAGCGACGGCATGCTAAGCCGTTGATCCTGCTAACAAGGGGTTCTGCCCATGAAACGCTTTAATGATTTATCCTATCGAAACAAGTTGCTCATAACGAACCTGATCATTGTGTTCGCGGTCGTATTGGCGATTACCACCATCATGACCTTGACTGCATCCCGGCAGACGGTCACCAGCAACACGGCCAGCCTGAACCTGATGACAGAGCAGGCGCTGCTTAACTTTATCACCAAGGAGGAAACCATCCGCCAGCACCTGTACGCCACCGGTGTTAACACGGGCAGCGCGCGGCAGATGGCGCTGATGCGCACGCTTGACAGCGACAGCAATGCCTATCGGCAGGCTCGGCAGGATTTAATTGTATCGCTCAGCAAAATGGTGGACACTGCCGCCCTTTACGATAGCGTCAGCGTCCGGCTGGACAATGGCGAATGCGTCAGCAATGCCTCCAACTCCACGGTTCTCCAGAAGCAAATCGAGGCATTGCTGATGGACGAACGCTATGCAGCCAATCAGTATGGTGCAAGCACCTGGGTGCGTACCCAGTCAAACGATCTTTTCCTCCTTCGGGATGTATACGTCACCGGCCCGCTTCGTCATGTGGGGCGCATTGGGGCACATATAAAGGAAGACGTCATGGTCAGCCTTGGGCAATACAGCCAGACCCTTCATTATACGCTTCTGTTTTTTGGCAGCAAAGGAAACCTGATAACGATTGCCGGAGACAACGCGGACAGCCCCCAATGGGACAATCTCACGCTGGACAGCTTTTCCGGCGACAGGCTTAAAACGGAAAACGAGAGTTACTCCGCTTGCATCCACAAGAAATCAGGATGGGTTGCCGTGGGGCTTCTGCCGATGAAGGTACTCAACAGGGTACAGATATCCATCCTGGAAAGCAGTATTCTGGTTGCGCTGATGGGTATCGCAATGGGCCTCCTTATTTCTACCACGGTTAGTGCGCGTCTTTCCCGCCAGATTCACAGGCTGGTTTCCTCCACAAACAAGGTGTCAGCCGGAGATCTGGACGCGATCATCCCCGTGGAAAGTCAGGACGATATCGGTATCCTGACCAGCCACTTCAATCGCATGACCATCAAGATCAAAGAGTTGCTGGATAAAGTGGTGCAGGAAGAAACGAATAAGCGGCAGGCGGAACATCAGAATCTGGAATATGAGTACCGCTTTTTGCAATGGCAAATCAATCCGCACTTTATTTACAACGCCTTGGAGACGGTTAATGCGCTTGCAAAGCTGGACGGAAATGACGAGCTTTGCGATATGATTGTTCTTTTGTCCTCCTATTTCCGGCAGAATGCCGAAACCATGCGCAAGCGGTTTGTTACGGTTCAGCAGGAATTTAAAAGTCTCATGCAATATGTGGAAATCTATCGCCACATCTATGGGGATACATTAAGCGCGCTCTTTGAGTTTTCCCAGGAAGCCGGGCAGGCGATGGTACCCACGATGATTATCCAGCCGCTGCTGGAGAACGCCCTTATCCATGGCGCAAATGTTATTGAGCAGACATGCATCCAAACCATCGCAGAAGTTGAGGGGGATGTGCTGTTGCTTCGTATCAAGGATAACGGTGCTGGGATGACCGACGAAACCATTGCCAAACTCTTGGGAGCCGTCCAGGATAGACCGCAAACCCATGAGGAGCGTACTTCCCTGGGCGTTAGAAACGTGATGGAACGACTGCAGTTGATTTATGGGGACTTTGCTTCATTAAGCATCACCAGTCAACCTGGGGTGGGTACCTGCGTGGAGATGCGTCTGCCGCTTAGCTTCACTGATTGGAAA
>JAAYDR010000105.1 GCA_012729115.1 Clostridiales bacterium
ACCCCTTTCTACCCCATAAGACGTAAGCCGACGGCTTTTTGTTCCATGCGTCGCATCCCCTCATCAAGTATTGGAATAGGCCGCGGGAGGTGACTGGAATGCCGGGTACTGGAAGCTGGATTTCTTTATCTGTTGTTTTTTATATGCCCGGGGCAGCAGGCCGCGCCTGAGGCTTGCGCTGGAATAAAAAAAGCCTATACTGGGCAAAACAGCATGCGGAGGATTAAATGAGGAAACTGCTGTGCGCCCTGTTGTCCTGCGCCCTGGCCTTTGGTGGGTTTGTGGCTGTTCTGGCCCAGGGGATGGCCGACTGGGTCATCTTTGTCTACCTTTGCGGCACGGACCTGGAGTCGGAAGATGCCGCGGCTTCTGCTGACCTTAAGGAAATGATGGAAGCGGGCACCGGGCCAAATGTGCGCTTTGTTGTGCAGGCCGGCGGCACACAGCAATGGGCGATGCCGGAAACAATTCCCAGTGACCGCATCAGCCGCTTTGAGATTTACAACCATGATATGTATGGCCTGTATCAGGGGGACCTCCAGAACATGGGTGAAGCCGGCACCCTGCGGGAGTTTGTCTCCTGGGGATTTGAAAACTACCGGGCGCAGCGTTATGGCCTGGTCTTCTGGAATCACGGCGGCGGGAGCATTTCCGGCGTATGCTTTGATGAGCTGTTTGATAATGACAGCCTCTCCCTTGAGGAAATCGGCGAGGCACTCGCGGGCTATGGCAAGGCATTTGAGATGATTGGCTTTGATGCCTGCCTGATGGCAACCCTTGAGACCGCGCAGGCCGTCGCGCCGTTTGCCAAATACCTGGTTGCCTCGGAAGAACTGGAGCCGGGTTCCGGCTGGGATTATACGCCCATGGGCCGCTTTCTGGCGGAGAACCCGGACGCTGACGGCGCAGAGCTTGGGAAAGTGATTGCGGATGGCTTTTTGGCTTCCAGCATCCTCGCTGAGGACGAGGCAATCATAACCATGTCCGTCACTTCCCTGGATAAGCTGCCTGCCCTGGCAGGTGCTATGAATGAGGTGGGCTGGCAGATGCTGGCCGCTGTGCCGGATAAAGCGCGCCTCAATGCCATCGTCAAGGGCATCCACCGGGCTGAAAACTATGGCGGCAACACCCCGGAAGAGGGCTATACCAACATGGTGGACATCGGCTCGATGATGCGGGAGATCATCGTCGCCCTGCCCGAAGCCGGAAAGGTGCTGGAAGCGCTGGATTCGGCAGTGGTCTACCGGGTCGCCGGATCCGGCCGCCGGGAGTCCACGGGGCTTTCAACCTACTATCCCCTTCAGGTACAGGGCTCCCAGGAATATAAGATATTTAAAAAGGCTTCGCCCAGCGAGGGCTACCGCCGGTTTGTGGCCGGCATGCTCTATGGCGCGCTGTATGGGGACGCGGAAACCTTTGCGGCAGAGGAAAGGGAAAACCGTGAAGATGAGGGATGGCTCAGCGGCGTTGTGTCCGGCCTTGGGGAAGGTGCGCAGCAGCAGGGCTTTGTGACAGATGAAAACAGCCGGGTCGGGCTGCTCAATGCTTACCTGGATCATGAGGGCACCTACACACTGGAGCTGGATCCCAAGAGCCTGGATTACCTGCTGTCCGCCACCTTCACCCTGCTCATGGATGATGGCGAAGGCGTCCTCTACAGCCTGGGCGAGGATGATGATCTATCCGTCAATGAAGAAGACGGGGTCATCCAGGATAATTTTGGCGGCCTCTGGACCGCGCTTCCCGATGGACAGCTGATCAGCCTGTACCTTCTGGAACGGCGGGAAACCTACAGCATCTATTCCGCTCCGGTGAAACTCAACGGCCGGGAGACCAACCTGCGCATCCTCTACGACTGGGGGGAGGAGGCTTTCCGCATCATCGGCGCATGGGAGGGTATCACTGAGATCGGCGCGTCCAGCAAGGAGATTACCAAACTCGCCCCGGGGGATGCCATCATCCCTTTGTATGAGGCGTATGACGCGGAAACCGGCGGCTGCCTTGGCCTTGATGAGGGTATCATATACTTTGCTGAGGAAGGCTTTGGGATTGAGTATATGCAGCTGCCCGCGATGGACTACTATTACAGCTTTACATTAACAGACCTTTTCGGCCTTCAAACCAATACGGATTTTGTGCTGTTTACAGTGGATGAGGCGGGGGAGGTCTGGTTTTATCAAGAGTGACCTTGCGGGCTTCGCGTTTCCTGGCTGATCAGGCTGCTGCCCTGGAGAGGATTGGCTGATACGATGACCATCAAGGGCGGCAGCAGCAATGCTTGAACTTCTTGCCGCTGCCACAGGGGCAAGGGGCGTTTCGGCCGGGCTTCTGCGCGGCTTTGCCTGGGCCCGGAAAAGGAATGATGTTCCCGTTTATGGCGGCATGCCCACTGCTTTGCAGGCTGCCACTTGGCTTCGAAGGCGGAGGGATTTTGTGGGAGCCCGATTTCTGTGAGAACATGCCAGGCGCGCCTGGCAATAAGTGGATTATCTCCTCTGCTGTGTACCCGCAATTGAAGTGCGTGCGGGTATTGTTGCTCATATTCGCCAACAGGCCCGAAATCTTTTTGGCTGCATTCAGGCTTTTTGGCTGAACGCCGTATTCTTCCAATATGTCATACTGTTCCTGTGTGTCAAAGATGGAAAACCGGATGCTGTACTGAATATCCAGCACGCAGTTTTCCGCGTCTTCCGGCTTGAGGCCAAGGGACTCAAGGTGCGCCCTCAAGCGCAAAAAAGCCGTGTTTTTCTCAACATAATGGATGTCAGCATATCGAAGCAATTCCTCCTCCGATGGCCGGTAATAGGGCTTTCCTGCCTGCATGGCAAGTATTTCTTGAAAAACCCCGCCTTCCAGAACCGAATATTCCACAATGTAGGCAGCAGTGCCATAGTGGAAGTTGCCCTTATTCAGCACCAGCCCATCTTGATCCAGAATTCCGATGCGTGAATCTTCCTGGGAGCTCAAAGCAACGCCTATCATGGCGAAGGAAAACAGGCTGATAGGCGGCTGGTTACGGCAATACATGTCGTGAACCAGAGAGATGGGAACAATGCCATAGAGGTTGGTGGCCGCAAGATGATATTCAGTGATTTTATGCTGGCGGTCTGCTGGCAGGAAGGTTATTTCCGCCATTGCCAGCAGGATATCCTGGGGCAGCCCCTTTTCTTTCAGTGCCTTCTTGAATTTTTCCAGCGTTTGCTGATGTGAATAGCCCGAGCCGGAGGCACGGATGAGGGAGGGCTCCCCTGTTGGCACCTCCAGGACTCTGATTGTGCGGCACATGAAGGCGATGCGCGGTTCAGCCAGCGCATAAACCATTCCGCTTTTTCCCGCAAAATCGGTGTCGCTTAGTTTCACATCCCGCAAGGCGATAGTGTTTTTTGTGTTATTGAGGCTGTACCTGGCTGATTGCTTCCCGTGGGATGATTTCAGAGGCATAAAGGAAGGTTGGCGAACCTCGGTTATTTCATAGGCGGAAAGGATGGCTTGATGGAGATCCAGCAAAGTGGCGCTGCTGCCGATCTGTATGTGCCGGTAAACACCGCTACCTTTTGCTACAGAAATTACATAAGAGAGTGGGCGCATTTTGAAAGCCATCCTTTCCCTGGATACAGAAGCAACGCTGTATATCATGTTCATAACCAGTTGGCCAGTTTGATTATAGCATTGTTTTTCTTCAAGCAAAAGGCGCTTGGCGCGGGGACGGGAAGCGCCGCAACATGGAAGGCCCCGATGGGAGAAAGGGGAGATTCATTTCCTGCCGCAACCGGAACATTGCCCATTAGGCCAGTCTATGGTGAGGGCAAATAAAACCACCGCTCCTCACTTGGGCGGGGGTTTTAATTGCTCAAGCGGTGGGTGAAGTGCGTTTGAAACATTTCCGGTTCAGCAACTATTACAAACCATGGATCCTGGCATTTTTATACTGGTAACACTGCAGCAGCAAATTAACCAAAGGGTTCAGGGTTGCCAACGCTGCATAAAGGGCCCCTGTGCAAAACCCCGTAGGCGTGCATGGGTTCTCTGTTTGACGCTCCGCGCGTCTCTTCTGTATCTTCGTCCGAAGTGGGTGCATTGTTCACAGAGAGTTTCCCAGGACTATGTCGTCAGTCCCGACAACCATTTGCTTCACCGAAAAGGGTCCGCCAAGGAAACAGTCAAAATCACCATCAAACGGGCAATCAACCTGACATTGCCAGCCAAAGGAGCAGTCCCGGGCATTCTTATGCTCTTGCAGCGGAGACTGAAGGCAAAAACGGCAGTTTGCTGAGATTAGAGCAGGCAATCCCCTCGTTTCAACGCACAAATATGCTTCAACATTACGAGAACTGCGCCTCTGAATCTTTATGGAGGCTTTTTGGATGCCAGAACATGAAAAATGCCTGAAAACATAAGCGTTCTCAGACAAATTGTGGTGGAGCATAGCGGATTCGAACCGCTGACCTCGACAATGCGAATGTCGCGCGCTACCAACTGTGCTAATGCCCCGTGGTGATTTTTGCCCGCTTGGGCAGGTGGTTTGGGGCTTGGTTGGGGCGAAAGTACGCTTACCTCGTCCTACCAACTGTGCTAATGCCCCGGGTG
>JAAYDR010000014.1 GCA_012729115.1 Clostridiales bacterium
CCTTCTCATGTCCTATGAGAAAGCTTATAGACAACCATTCATGGTGGTTGGTAGACACGTCCGACCAGATCTCGGACCTATATAAGCTGCAATATACAATTACCCCTTGACCGATTTTACCTTAGCACAGAATGGACGGAATGTCAAGGTGGAATTCGTTGCAGGGACTATCTTTCAAAGGGAAGTCGGCCTGCCTTGCCATAATCCCATGGTCAATATTCCTCAAGTATGGTAGAGTTAAAAATCGGGAGGGAAGGCATCATGCAAAGTGTGACCATCGGCTGTGTTATCAAGGCCTCGGGAGTCTCCGCCCGCTTTGGGGGCAACAAGTTGCTGGCCCCCCTGTGGGATAAGCCCTTGATCTGTCATCTCCTGGACAGCCTGCCCCAAGCCCTGGCCCGCACAGTGGTGGTCACCCGGCAGGAGGCAATTGCCGCCCTGGCCCGGGAGCGCGGCCTGCATGCCGTCCTGCACGACTTTCCCCGGGTCAGCGACACCATCCGCCTGGGAACCGCGGCCATGATGGATCTGGACGGCTGCATGTTTTGCGGCGGAGATCAGCCGGGTCTGCGCCCGGATACCCTCCGGGCCATGCTCGCCGCCTTCGCATCCAACCCCGTCCGCATTCACCGCCTGTCCTTTGGCGAAAAACCCGGCAGCCCCGTGATCTTTCCCAGCTTTCTTTATCCTGAGCTGCTCAGCCTCACCGGAGAGGAGACCGGAAGCACGGTTATCCGGCGGCACCGGGAGCTGGTATCTCTTGTTGAAGCCGCCAGTGAACGGGAGCTGATGGACGTGGACACCCGGGAGGACCTGGCGCTGTGGGAAGGCCGGGCGCAGGATGAATGATCCGTCTCCTTTTTTCCCATTTTTTTGGAGAGCACTCCGTGCGCCTATTGCGCTTTGCATGGGGATATGCTAGAATGAAGCCGCGAAAAACCCTGGTTTGCCTTACAACCAAATGACGACAATGGCTGCAAGGAAGTGCTTTGCGCACGGGCTATTCCCTCAGATGGGCACCGTGAAAAGAATTGTCTCATCTAGGAACCGCTCATTTGGACAGAATGACAATGTCCACATGGGCGGTTTTTCGTCTTTAATGGATCCATGAGCGATTTGAGGAGGAATTCAAGCATGCTGATTCTCACCAATGGCAATGTGGTGACCCGGGACGAAAGCCGTCCCTTCCTTGCAAACGGAGCTGTGGCAATCGACGGAGGCCTGATCCGGGAGATCGGGGACACCGCAGCGCTGACGGCCAAGTACCCGGACGCGGAGTTCCTGGACGCCAGGGGCGGCGTCATCATGCCGGGGCTTATCAACGCCCACAACCATATCTATTCCGCCTTTGCCAGAGGCCTTGCCATCAAGGGCAACAATCCCCGCAACTTCCTGGAGATTCTGGACCAGCTCTGGTGGACCATCGACCGGCACCTGCTGCTGGACGACACCGCAGCCAGCGCAGACGCCACCTTCATCGACTGCATTGAAAACGGCGTCACCACAGTGTTTGACCATCACGCCAGCTACGGGGAGATTCCCGGCAGCCTGTTTGCCATTGCTCAAAGCGCAAAACGCTACGGCGTGCGGGTGAACCTGTGCTACGAAATCAGCGACAGGGACGGCCCCGAGAAGATGAAACAGGCCGTGCGGGAGAATGTGGACTTCATCGAGTATGCCCGCCGGGAGGGCAACGGCATGATGGCCGGCATGATGGGCATGCACGCGGCCTTCACCCTGTGCAATGATACGCTGGACTACTGCGTCTCGCAGAATCCCCAGGGAGCGGGCTACCACATCCATGTGGCCGAAGGCATCCAGGACGTCCACCACAGCCTGAAAAATCACGGCAAGCGGCCCGTGTACAGGCTCCATGATTTTGGCATTCTGGGCGAGAAGACCATCTGCGGCCACTGCACCCATGTGAGCGAGGCGGAGATTGAGCTGATCCGGGACACCGGATCCATGGTGGCTCACAATCCCGAAAGCAACATGGGCAACGCCATCGGCTGCCCGCCGGTGCTTGCCATGTTTGAAAAAGGCGTGTTGATTGGTCTGGGAACCGACGGTTATACTAACGACATGCTGGAGAGTTACAAGGTGGGCAATCTCCTTCACAAGCACCACACCTGCGACCCCACTGTCGCCTGGGGTGAAATCCCCGCCATGCTGTTTCAAAACAACGCCCAAATGGGGGCCCGGTTCTTCCCCACACCTCTTGGCATCCTGGCCCCCGGCGCGGCGGCGGACGTGATCATTTGCGATTATGTACCCCTGACCCCCATGAACGAAATCAACATCAACTCCCATCTGCTTTTTGGCATGAACGGCCACAACGTCACCACCACGGTGATTGCCGGGGAAGTAAAGATGAAGGATCGGCAGCTGATCGGGATCGACAAGGAACAGGTGCTGGCCCATTGCCGGGAACAGGCCCAGTCCCTTTGGAACCGGATCAACCAAGGCCGCTAAGAAGGAGGACGAATCCATGAGCGACATCATGAAGCCCATTGCCTTTTCCGCCCTGATGGACTGGGCGCTGGAGGAATACCGCAAGCACGGGACGCTGTTTGGCGTCCATGCCCTGTACCGGCATCAGACCGGCAAAACCCTGCCCATTTTCGGCGAAACCATCGAGCTGCCCTTTGGCCCTGCCGCCGGGCCTCATTCCCAGCTGGCCCAGAACCTGATTGCCGCCTATGCGGCGGGCAGCCGCTTTTTTGAAGTAAAAACCGTCCAGATCATCGAAGGGGAGGACCTGCCTGTCAGCAAACCCTGCATTCTCGCCCATGACGAGGGCTACAACGTGGAATGGAGCACGGAGCTGCGGGTGCCCCAGGCCTTTGCGGAGTACGTGAAGGGCTGGTTCGCCCTCAAGCTCCTCTCCCGGGAGCTGGGCCTGGGCGCGGGAGACGGCTTCGTGTTCAACATGAGCGTGGGCTACGACCTGGCGGGTATTCAATCGGAAAAGATCGACCGCTATATCGAAGGGATGAAGCAGGCCCGGGACAGTGAAATCTGGAAGGAATGCATGGCCTGGGCCAGGGCGAATCTGGGCCGTTTTACCAGGATCGATGAAGCCTATCTGGAGGGAATCGACTCCAAAATCTGCAAGTCCATCACCCTGTCCACCCTCCACGGCTGCCCGCCGGAGGAGATTGAGCGGATCGCCACCTACCTGATCCGGGAGAAAAAGCTGCACACCTACATCAAGTGCAACCCCACCCTGCTTGGCTTCGAGTTTGCCCGAAAGACCATGGACGAGATGGGCTACGACGAACTGGCCTTTGACGACCATCATTTCAAGAACGATCTGCAGTTTGAGGACGCCGTGCCCATGCTGCGGCGTCTGCAGGCCCTGGCCGCCGAGGGCGGCCTGGAGTTTGGCGTAAAGCTCACCAACACCTTCCCGGTGCAGGTGACCAAGGGAGAGCTGCCCGGCGAGGAAATGTACATGAGCGGCCGCAGCCTGTTCCCCCTGTCCATCGCCCTGGCGGAAAAGCTGGGGAAGGCCTTTGAGGGGAAGCTGCGGGTATCCTTCTCCGGGGGCGCGGATGAACACAACATCGGCAAGATCTTTCAGGCGGGCATCTGGCCCATCACGCTGGCGACCACCCTGCTCAAGCCCGGCGGATACAACCGCCTGCTGCCCATGGCCCATCAGCTGGCATCCCTGCCCTTTGCTCCCTTCACCGGGCTTGACCTGGCCGCCATCGGGAAGCTGGCGGATGAGGCCAGGGAGGACCCCCACCACAGGCGAAGCATGTCCGGGGAGCACAATCGCAAGCTGCGGGAAACTGTTCCTCTGGTGGATTGCTTCACCGCCCCCTGCGCGGACACCTGCCCTATCGGCCAGAACATTCCCGAGTACATCGAGCTGGTGGGCCAGGGCAAGTACCTGGAAGCCCTTCAGGTGATTTGCCAGCAAAACCCCCTGCCCTTCATCACCGGCACCATCTGCAACCACCGCTGCACCGGGGCCTGCACCCGCAATTTCTACGAGGAGCCCATTCGCATCCGGGACGTAAAGCTGACGGCAGCGGAGCAAGGCTTTGACGACTTTGTGAAGACCCTGGCCCCCGGCGAAAAGCGGAGCGAAAACGTGGCCATCATCGGCGGCGGGCCCGGCGGTATGGCGGCTGCATTCCTGCTGGCCCGGGCCGGCGCCAGGGCCACCATCTTTGAAAAGCGGGATTCCCTGGGCGGCATCGTGCGCCATGTGATTCCCCAGTTCCGCATCGGCCATGAGGCCATCGACAAGGACGCAGCCCTGCTTGAGAAACTGGGGGTTGAAGTCCGCCTGAACACGGAAATCACCGACACCCAGGCTCTGTACCGGCAAGGCTTCACCCATGTGATCGTGGCCATCGGAGCCTGGAAACCCGGTCAGCTGGCCTGCGAGGATGCCCTGGGCGTCCTTCACTTCCTGGAGACCTGCAAGAAGAATCCGGAAGCCCTTGCCCTGGGCAAATCCGTGGCTGTGGTGGGCGGCGGCAATACCGCCATGGACGCGGCCCGGGCTGCGAAGCGGGTTCCCGGCGTGGAAAAGGTAACCGTGGTGTACCGCCGTACCCAGCGGCAGATGCCCGCCGACCCGGAGGAACTGGAACTTGCCCTTCATGACGGGGTGGAGTTTGCCCCCCTGCTGGCTCCCCAGGCTTATGTGTGCGGCGAACTGCGCTGTCAGGTGATGCAGCTGGGCGAGGCGGACGAGAGCGGCCGCCGCAGTCCCCAGGCCACCGGAGAAAGCTTCCACATGGAGGCGGACAGCGTGATCAGTGCCATTGGCGAGCAGGTGGACAGGGAGGCCCTGGCTGCCCTGGGCGTTGCTACCGATGCCAGGGGCCGGGCTGCCTTCAGCACCAATGACAAGCTGTTTGCCATTGGCGACGCCAAGCGGGGCCCGGCTACGGTGGTGGAGGCGATCGCCGATGCCACGGCAGCCGTCACCCACATTCTGGGCCAGGCAGCCGGCACCCATACTCCCTACCGCATGGAGCCGGAAGTGCTGAAAAAGCGCCGCATCTCCCTGGCCCACAGCCTGAAGCCCCAGGAAGAGAAGGAGCGCTGCCTGGGCTGCTCCATGGTTTGCGAAAACTGCGTGGACGTATGCCCCAACCGGGCCAACATTGCCGTGAAGGTGCCGGGGCTCGTTGTGGAGCAGATCATCCACATCGACCGGATGTGCAACGAATGCGGCAACTGCGAGGACTTCTGCCCCTACGACAGCGCCCCCTATAAGGACAAGTTCACCCTCTTTGACAGGGAAGAGGACATGCAGGACAGCAAAAACCCCGGCTTTTTGGTGCTGGATCGGGAGAAGGGCAAGGTGCGGGTGCGGGTCGGCGGCGAGGAATACGAGACCACGCTCAGCGAAGACCGCAAAACCGACCCGGCTCTGGTGGCCCTGATGGAATGCATGCTCCGGGACTATGCCTGGTGCCTGGCGTACTAAGGAGGCGCGGCTTATGAGGATTATCCAGGGCGGAACGCTGGTCAGCGGCAGCGAAACCCGCAGGGCGGATCTGGCAGTGGGTGGTGGCAGGATCGTGAAGGTGGCTGAGTCCATCCTCCCTGCCCCCGGCGACGAGGTCATCGACGCTCGGGGATGCCTGGTGTTCCCGGGCTTCATCGACGCCCATACCCACCTGGCCATGGACAATGGAACCACCGTTACGGCGGACGACTTTGCCACCGGCACGGCAGCGGCGGTCCGAGGCGGCACCACCACCCTCATCGACTTTGCCACCCAGGACAAGGGTGGCACCCTGGCTGCTGCGCTGGAGGCCTGGAAGCAGCGGGCCGTGGGTGTGTCCAGCTGCCATGTGGCATTCCACATGGCGATAACCGACTGGAACGAGAACACCCGCCGGGAGATCGCGGACATGGCCTTTCATGGCGTAACCTCCTTCAAGGTCTATCTGGCCTATGACGCCCTGCGGGTGGACGATGCTCAGCTGCTGGACATCTTAAGGGCCGTGAAAAGTGTGGGCGGGCTGCTGGGCTGCCACTGCGAAAACGGCACATTGGTGAACGCACTGGTGGCGGAACAAAAGCGCCTGGGGCATCTCACCCCGGCAGCCCATCCCGTCAGCCGGCCCCCGGAGGCGGAGGCCGAGGCTGTGTCCCGCCTGTGCTACATCGGCAGGCTGGCGGACTGGCCGGTCACTGTGGTGCACCTGAGCACGGAACTGGGCCTTCATGAAGCGGAAAAGGCCCGGGCCATGGGCCAGAGGGTCATCCTTGAGACCTGCCCCCAATACCTGCTGCTCACTGACGAGAGGTACAATAAGCCGGGCTTTGACGGGGCCAAGTATGTGTGCTCCCCGCCCCTGCGCAAGGAATCCGACCGGCAGGCCCTGCTGGATGCCATCCGGGCGGGCAGGATCGACACCCTTGCCACAGACCACTGCTCCTATAACTTTCAAGGGCAAAAAACCCTGGGGGAAGGCGACTTCTCCCGCATCCCCAACGGCCTGCCCGGTGTGGAGCACCGCCCGGCGCTGGCCTACACGGCCCTGGCCGATTCCGGCCTGATTGCCCCCCAGGCCCTGTGCCGCTTGCTCAGCGAAAACCCGGCCAAGCTGTATGGCCTGTATCCCGGCAAGGGCGCCCTGCTGCCCGGCAGCGACGCGGACATTGTCCTCTGGGAAACCGGCGTGGAGGAAACCGTCTCTGCCGCCACCCAGTTGCAAAACGTGGATTACACCCCCTTTGAGGGCATGCGGGTGACGGGCCGGGCCAGGGATGTGCTCCTCATGGGCGAAACAGCGGTTCAAAACGGCGTTCTGGTCTCCAGAAATCTGGGAACCTATGTGGCCCGCGGGCCCATGGTTCTCCCCTGACCCATATGACAGGAGGCGGCAGCATGTACACGATCACCGTGAACGGCATACCCCATCAAACCGACCGGGACCAAAAGCTCATCGACTACCTGCGGGACGAGCTTCGCCTGACCTCGGTGAAGAACGGCTGCGGCGAGGGGGCCTGCGGCACCTGCACCATTCTGGTGGACGGGAAAAAGATGCGCGCCTGCATCCTCACCGTGGCAAAGGCCAACGGCAAGTCCATCACCACCCTGGAGGGGCTCTCCCAGCGGGAAAAGGAGGTCTATGTTCACTGCTTTGGCGAGGCCGGGGCGGTGCAGTGCGGCTTTTGCATTCCCGGCATGGTCATCAGCGCCAAAGCCCTGCTGGACAGCAACCTCAGCCCCACCCGCCAGGAGGTGAAGGCGGCCCTGAAGGGCAACATCTGCCGCTGCACCGGGTATGTGAAGATCGAGGATGCCATTTTGATGGCCGCCGAGTTCTTCCGGGAGGACAAGCCCGTGCCCCAGCGCTGTCAGGACGGGGTCATCGGCTCCCATTTTGTCCGGGTGGATACGGAGGAAAAGGTGCTGGGCACCGGTCAGTACGTGGATGACCTCCAGTTCCCCGGCATGATTTATGCCAAGGCCCTGCGCACCAAGTATCCCCGCGCCCGGGTGCTGCGCATCAACATCGATAAGGCCTCCCAGCATCCCGATGTGGTGCGGATCCTCACCGCGGACAACGTTCCCTTCAACAAGACCGGTCATATCGTGCCGGACTGGGACGTGATGATCGCCCAGGGGGACGTGACCCGCTACGTGGGGGACGCTGTGGCCCTGGTGGCCACCCGCCATAAGGAGACGCTGGACGAGGTGCTGGCCCTGATTGAGGTGGACTACGAGGAACTGCCCCCCCTCACCGACCCTCTGGAGGCCATGAAGCCCGATGCCCCCCTGATCCACGAAAAGGGCAACATCCTCTTCCGCCAGGAACTCAAGCGTGGGGACGTGGACGCTGCCATTGCCTCCGCCGCCCATGTGGTCACCCATCACTATTCCACCCCCATGACGGATCACGCCTTTATGGAGCCGGAGTGCGCCATCGCCATGCCCGACGGAAACGGCGGGCTGCTGCTGTACACTGGCTCCCAGTCCGTCTATGACGAGCAGCGGGAAATCGCCCGGATGCTCCAACTGCCTCCCGAGAAGGTGCGCTCCATTTCCAAACTAGTAGGCGGCGGTTTCGGCGGCAAGGAAGACATGAGCGTTCAGCATCACGCGGCCCTCATGGCCTACCACACGGGGCTTCCCGTGAAGGTGAGGTTCTCCCGCCAGGAGAGCCTGCAGATCCACACCAAGCGCCACGCCATGGAGATGGACGTCACCACGGCCTGCGACAAGGACGGCATCCTCCTGGCCATGCGGGCCACCCTGATCTCCGACTGCGGTGCCTATGCCTCCCTGGGCGGTCCCGTTCTCCAGCGGGCCTGCACCCACGCCGCCGGACCCTACAACTTCCAGAATGTGGACATCACCGGCATCTGCGTGTATACCAACAATGTGCCCGGCGGGGCCTTCCGCGGCTTTGGCGTTACCCAGAGCTGCTTTGCCGCCGAGCAGAACCTGAACCTTCTGGCAGATAAGGTGGGCATCTCCCCCTGGGAGATCCGTTACCGCAACGCCATCCGCCCCGGCCAGGTGCTGCCCAACGGCCAGATCGCCGGGCCGGACACCGCCTTTGTGCAATGCCTGGAAGCGCTGAAGGAAGCATATGAATCCAGCCCCTACGCAGGCATAGCCGGCTCCCTGAAAAACAGCGGTATCGGTGTGGGCCTGCCCGACATCGGCCGGTGCCGGCTGGTAGTGCAGGGCGGCAAGGTTCACACCCGCACCTCCGCCGCCTGCATCGGACAGGGCATGGCCACCGTGTGCACCTCCATGGTTTGCACTGCCGCCGGCCTTTCCCCGGAGGATGTCATCCACGACGCTCCGGATACGGCACTCACCCCCAACTCCGGCACCACCACCGCCAGCCGCCAGACCCTCTTTACCGGCGAGGCCACGCGCCGCGCCGCGGAGCTGCTGCGGGAGGAACTCAGCCAGGACAAGACCCTTCAGGACCTGGAGGGCCGGGAATTCTACGGCGAGTACAGCGGCGTCACCGACAAGATGGGTGCGGACGTGCCCAACCCTGTCAGCCATGTGGCTTACAGCTATGGGGCTCAGGTGGTCATCATGGATGAGAACAAGGCCGTCACCCGGGTGGTGGCCGCCTACGATGTAGGACGGGTCATCAATCCCCCCGCCTGCGAGGGCCAGGTGGAGGGCGGCGTGCTCATGGGCCTGGGCTACGGCCTCACCGAGGATTTCGTGATGGAAAACGGCCTGGTGAAGTCCACCTATGGCACCCTGGGCCTCATCCGCGCTCCCCAAGCCCCTGAAATTCAAACGATCTTTGTGGAGGAGAACGATCCCGACGGCCTCGCCTACGGCGCAAAGGGCATCGGTGAGATCTCCGCCATCCCCACGGCCCCCGCCGCTGCCCTGGCTGCCTTCCGGGTGGACGGGATCTTTCGAGACCGCCTGCCGATCAGCGGCACGGCTTATCGCAAATAAAATAAGGATAGGACGGAAACCAACATGCAGAAAACAAGGACCACGGATCCAGGCTTGTTCCAACTCAACGGAAAACCCGGCTGGGGCGTTTCCTTCCCCCAGGCCATGCAGCACGTGCTGGCCATGCTGGCGGGGAACATCACCCCCCCGATCCTCCTGGCCCAGGCGCTCAAGCTCCCGGATGACCAGCGGATTCTTCTCATCCAGGCAGCCATGATCATCGGCGGCATCACCACATTGATCCAGCTCTTCCCCATCTGGCGCTTTGGCATGGGCCTTCCCAACGTAATGGGCGTGGCCTTTGCCTACATGCCTGTGCTCCTTTCCATCGGACTCTCCTACGGCATCAGCGCCATTTTCGGCTCCCAGCTGGTAGCCGCCTTTCTCTCCATCTTCATCGGCATGGGCATCGGCAAGATTCGCAAGTTCTTCCCCCCCATTGTCAGCGGCACCGTGGTCCTGAGCATCGGTCTTTCCCTGTATAATACCGCCATCACCTACATGTCCGGCGGCTCAGGAGCTGGAGACCGGTTTGGCAGCCCCACCTTCTGGATCGTGGCCCTGGTTACCCTGGGCGTCACCCTGGCCTGCAACTTCTTTGGCAAGGGCTACATCAAGGTGTCCGGTATGCTGATTGGCATTGCCGCCGGGTATATTCTCTCCCTGGTGCTGGGCGGCGGCATGATCAAGTTTGACAATGTGCTGACTTCCGGCTGGATTGCGCTGCCCCGGTTCTTCTCCTTCGGCATGAGCTTCCCCGTTGGGGCCATCATTTCCATGACCCTGATGTACATCGTTCAGGCAGTGCAGACCATCGGCGACGTTTCTTCCACCGCCATCGGCGGCTTTGGCCGGGAATCCACGGACCGGGAGCTGGGCGGAGCCATCATGGGCCAGGGCCTGTGCGGCATGCTGGGCGCCTGCATCGGCGGCCTGCCCACCGACCCCTACAGCCAGAACGTGGGCCTTATCGTTACCTCCAAGGTGGTGGCAAAGCGCGTCTTTGTGATCGTGGGCGCCCTGATGCTGGCCGCGGGCCTCATTCCCAAGTTTGGCGCCCTGATGACCACCATCCCCTACTCCGTCCTGGGTGGAGCCACGGTAACCGTCTTTGCCGCCATCACCATGTCCGGCATCTCTCTCATCACCCAGCAGCCTATGAACTACCGCAACAAGATGATCGTGGGCATCTCCCTGGCCCTGGGCGTGGGCATCTACATGGTGCCAAACTCCCTCCAGTTCTTCCCCCTGGCTGTCCAGGACATCATCGGCAAGTCCCCCATCATTCTCTCCTTCGTGGTGTCCTTCCTGCTGAACATCATCGTGCCCAAGGACGACACGGCCGAGGAAGACTAATAAGGAATGCCATAAAAGGGCGGCTGCGCATCCAGGGATGCACGGCCGCTTTTTTGATGGATGGCGTTTTTTCAAACCATGGTATCATCCCTGTGAGGTGAAGCGCATGAATGTCCAGCAGATCTGGGATGCATGGCCTGAGGCGGAGTTGTTCTCGGGCGTATTTTCCGTTGCCGGTGAAAAGGGTGTTCTTTTTGAAAGAAGCCAGGGATACCGCAACCGGAGCGAGGAACTGCCCAACAAGCGGGATACCGCCTTTGGCATTGCCTCCGGTACCAAGCTGTTCACCTCCCTTGCCATCGGCAAGCTGCTGGACGCGGGCAAACTGTCCCTTCATGACAGGATCTGGGACAGGCTGCCCCATGACCTGGGACGGATTGACAGGCGGGTTACGGTTTATCATCTGCTCACCCACACCTCCGGCATCGGCGATTACCTGGATGAGGAGGCCCCGGATTCCCGTGAGCAGGAAATGGCCCTGTGCCGCAAGTACCCCGTCTATCTCTGGGAAACCCTGGAGTATTATCTGCCCATGATCACGCCCCTCCCGCCAAAGTTTGAGCCCGGAACGCGTTATGGGTATTCCAACGCCGGCTATGTGCTGCTGGGCCTGCTGGTGGAGGCTGTGACCGGGAAGCCCTACCAGACATTTGTGACCGGGGAGATGATTCAGCCTCTGGGCATGAAGCATACCGGTTTTTACCGCATGGATGCCCTGCCCGGAAATACGGCGCTGGGGTATATGGAGGATGAACACACAGGAGAGGTGCGCACCAACATCTTCAGCCTGCCGGTGCTGGGCGGATCCGACGGCGGCCTGTATACCTGCGCGGAGGATCTGGATAGGCTCTGGCGCAAGCTCTTTGCAGGAGAAGTACTGTCCCCGGAGGGGATGGATACCTTTTTGGCGCGTCAGGTTGCGCTGGGGAAGGAAGACAACTATGGCCTGGGCGTGTACCACTGCGACCATGGCGGCGACACGGCCTATTACGCGGTAGGCGGCGACTTTGGCGTGGATTTCTTCACCGCGTATTTTCCCAGGCACAGGATCACCGCCTCCGCGCTGGGCAACACGGAGGTGAATACCGCGCCGCTGCTGGAAGGGCTGCTGGAGGGCATCATGGACAGCGACGGCTAGAAGCGGGAGCCACAAATCCGCAGCAAACAAACGTGCCGATCCCCTGGGGGAACCGGCACGTTGTTTGTTTGTGAATGTCAATTACCCGCGGATCACGGTTCCGGTCCTGCCCTGGATGCCGTCACTGGCTTTTTCCAGCAAAGTGATCAGGGCGTACCGTCCCGGGGCGCTCTGGGCGAAGTCCAGGGCGGCCTGCACCTTGGGGAGCATGGAGCCGGGAGCAAAGTGCCCCTCCTGGATATAGCGCTGGGCGTCCTCTGGGCTGATTTCATCCAGCCATTGCTGATCGGGCTTGCCAAAGCGGATGGCCACCTTTTCCACGGCAGTGAGGATGATGAGGCAGTCCGCGTCCAGCATCTGGGCCATGCGGCTGCTGGCGAAGTCCTTGTCGATGACCGCGCCCACACCCTTTAGGTGATGGCCTTCTGCGATCACGGGGATGCCGCCGCCGCCCGCCGCGATGACGATCTGACCGGCATTCAGCAGGTCCTTGACGGTTTCGATTTCAATGATCTCCACAGGCTTGGGGGATGCCACCACCCGGCGGTAGCCCCTGCCCGCGTCCTCCATGACGGTGTAACCCTTCTCCCGGGCCAGCTCCTCCGCCTCTTCCCGGGTCATGAAGGGGCCGATGGGTTTGGTGGGCTTGGCAAAGGCCGGATCCTGCGGGTCCACGCGAACCTGGGTCAATACCGTGGAAACGGGTTTTGGAATACCCCGCTCCAGCAGTTCCTCCCGCAGGGCGTTCTGGAGGTCATAGCCGATATAGCCCTGGCTCATGGCCACGCAGACGGACAGGGGGGCCATGGGCTCCCCGTGGGTCCGGCTGAACTCGGCCATGGCGTTTTGGATCATGCCCACCTGAGGGCCGTTGCCATGGGAAATGATCACCTGATGGCCCTGCTGCACCAAGTCCGCGATGGTCTTTGCGGTCTTCTTTACCGCCACCATCTGCTCGGGCAGGTTGTTGCCCAGGGCGTTGCCCCCCAGAGCAATGACGATTTTCTTGCCCATATTGTTTCCGCCTTTGCCGGTTGATGTTTGAATGGGATCAGTCCTGGTTCCAGCGCTGGACGGCAGCCTTTTCCAGTTCCTCCAGCTTGGCAGCGGGGTTCTTCACCTTGGCCAGGAAGATCATGGCCGCGATGATGTAGGGCTTGAAGGAGGCCTCCTTGTACAGGGGGTTGCGGTAGCGGTCAAACACGCTGGCAGCCACTTCGCCTTCCTTGCAGCTGACGCCGGAGATGTCGGCGGGCAGGCAGTGCATGTACAGAGCCTTGCCGTCCTTGGTGGTCTTCATCAGCTCTTCGGTGCACTCCCAGTCCTTGTGCTTGGCGTTCTCGGCAAGAAGCTCCTTTTCCAGAGCCTTGATGCCGTCAAAGTCGCCCTTACCGTACAGGTCGGTGCGCTTCTCCATGGCGGCGAAGGATGCCCAGCTCTTGGGATAGACGATGTCGGCATCCTGGAAGGCTTCGGCCATGTTGTTGACGCGCTTGAAGCTGCCGCCGGATTTCTTGGCGTTTTCCATGGCCACCTGCTCCACCTCGGGCATGACCTCGTAGCCTTCGGGATGGGCCAGAACCACTTCCATGCCCATGCGGGTCATGAGGCCGATGATGCCCTGGGGCACGGAAAGGGGCTTGCCGTAGGAGGGAGAATAGGCCCAGCTCATGGCAATCTTCTTGCCCTTCAGGTTCTCGATGCCGCCAAAGTGGTCAATCAGGTGCAGGCAGTCCGCCATGGCCTGGGTGGGGTGGTCGATGTCGCACTGGAGGTTGACCAAAGTGGGCTTCTGCTCCAGAACACCGTCCTCGTGGCCCTGGGCGACCGCATCCACCACTTCATGCATATAGGCGTTGCCCTTGCCGATGTACATGTCGTCCCGGATGCCGATGACATCGGCCATGAAGGAGATCATGTTGGCGGTTTCCCGGACGGTCTCGCCGTGGGCAATCTGAGACTTGCCCTCGTCCAGGTCGGATACCTCCAGGCCCAGCAGGTTGCAGGCGGAGGCAAAGGAGAAACGGGTGCGGGTGGAGTTGTCCCGGAAGATGGAAATCCCCAGGCCGCTGTCAAAAATCTTGGTGGAAATGTTGCGCTCCCGCAGGTCGCGCAGGGCCTGAGCCACCTCAAAGACCGCCTTGATCTCGTCGTCGCTCTTTTCCCAGGTGAGGAAGAAATCGCCGTTGTACATGTCCTTGGCATTCAGCTTGGAAAGGTTTTCCACATGTTTGCGGGTCTTGCTCATCGTCTTGATCTCCTTCTTATTATGGTGGCTGCGGGGTTTACTTCTTGCAGTACAGGGTGGGCATGGCGGCGTAGACGGCGGCGCACTTCACCAGGTCCGCTTTCCAGGTCTTCTCGTTGGGAGCGTGGGCCTGGTTCTCTTTGCCCGGGCCAAAGCCGATGCAGGGGATGCCGTAGCGGCCCATGATGCTGACGCCGTTGGTGGAGAAGGTCCACTTGTCCACCTTGGGTTCGCCGTACATCCCGCGGAAAGACTCCACCATGGCCTGGGTGGCGGGGTGATCCTGGGGGATGACCCAGGTGGGGAAATAGCAGTCGGTGGGGTAGCTCAGGCCTGTCCAGGAGGGACGGTCATACTTGTACATCGTAACCACGGCCCCGTGCTTCTTACAGGAGGGCAGGTTGCGAACCTCTTCCAAAGCCATCTCGTAGGTTTCTCCGTCGGTGAGGCGGCGGTCCAGGGAGATGGAGCAGGAGTCCGCCACGGCGCAGCGGGAGGGAGAGGTGAAGAAGATCTCGGAGGTGGTGACGGTGCCCTTGCCCAGGAAGGGATCCACGTGGAGATGGTTGTTCAGCTCCCGGACCTCCTGGAGGATATCGGCCATCTTGTAGATGGCATTGTCGCCCCGCTCCGGCGCAGAACCGTGGCAGGATACGCCCTTCACGTCCACGCGGATCTCCATGCGGCCCCGCTGGCCCCGGTAAATGTTGCCGTCGGTGGGCTCGGTGATGACCACAAACTCCGGCTTCACCTTGTCTTCATTGATGATGTACTGCCAGCACAGGCCGTCGCAGTCTTCCTCCTGAACGGTGCCGGTAACCAGCACGGTGTACTGGTCGGAAAGCAGGCCCAGGTCCTTCATGATCTTCGCGCCATACACGGCGGAAACGATGCCGCCCAGCTGGTCCGAGGTGCCCCGGCCGCCAATCTCGGTGTCGCTTTCAAAGCCCTCGTAGGGATCGAAGGTCCAGTTGGCGATGTTGCCGATTCCCACGGTGTCGATGTGGGCGTCGTAGGCGATGAGGGTCTTGCCGGTGCCCATGTAGCCCAGCACGTTGCCCATGGGGTCAATCTCTACCTTGTCAAAACCCAGCTTGTTCATCTCGGCTTCAATGCGTTTGATGTGGCCTTCCTCACCGGCGCTTTCTCCGGGAATCCGCACCAAATCGCGGAGGAACCTGGTCATGTCCTTTTCGTACCCCTGGGCCGCCGCCTTGATCTTTGTGAAATCCATGATGAGATCCCCTTTCAAATTTCGTCGGTAGACAGCGCGCCGTCCCATACGATGCGCCGGTAGTTGTCCGGGTCCGTGTCCCCCTCGGTGGAGAACATCAGGATCACGGAGTCCCTGGTAAGGCCGATGGCCTCCCGCAGATCCTTGCACTTGTCATCCTCCAGCAGGGCCGCCAGCAGGCCCATGCCCACCGCGCCGCTTTCCCCGGAGATGACCTGGGGGTCGCCCTTGACTGGAGCCGCCAAACGGCGCATGCCCTTGGCAGCCACCCAGTCCGGGCAGGATACAAAGGCCGAGGCATGGTTCTTGAGGATGTCCCAGGAGAGGGTGTTGGGCTCGCCGCAGGCCAGCCCGGCCATCACCGTCTGAAGATCGCCGGTCACAAACCGCTCCTTGCCGTCTCCTGCCACAGCGCCCTGGTAGAGGCAGTCTGCAGCCTGAGCCTCCATGATGACGGTCACCGGGGTTTTGTCTGGGAACAGGTTGGCAAAGTAGCCCTGCACTGCCCCGGCCAGGGAGCCAACCCCGGCCTGCACGAAGATGTGGGTGGGGCGTTCAATGCCCGCCTCGCGCAGCTGCCTGGCAGCCTCGGCGGCCATGGTGCCGTATCCCTGCATGATCCAGGCGGGGATTTCCTCATACCCCTCCCAGGCCGTGTCCTGCACCACAACGCCCCTGGGCGTCTGGGCAGCCTCCTTGGCGGCCATGCGCACACACTCGTCGTAGTTGACCTCCTCGATGGTCACCTGAGCCCCTTCCTTGGCAATGTTGTCAAAGCGGCTCTTAGCGCTGCCCTTGGGCATGTGCACCACGGCCTTCTGGCCCAGCTGGTTTGCTGCCCAGGCCACACCCCGGCCATGGTTGCCGTCGGTAGCGGTGAAGAAGGTGGCCTGGCCAAACTCCTCCCTGAGCTTTGCGGAGGTCAAATAGGCGTAATCCACCTCCGCCACATCCTTGTTCAGCTCCCCGGCAATGTAGCGGGCCATGGCGAAGGAGCCGCCCAGCACCTTGAAGGCATTGAGCCCAAAGCGGTAGGATTCGTCCTTGACGAAGACCCCGCGAACGCCCAGCGCCTGGGCCATTTCCTTCAGGTTTGCCAGCGGAGTGACGCTATACTGGGGGAAGCTCTCGTGAAACCGCCTTGCCTTATCCACGTTTTCCAGAGACATGATGGAAAGCTGCCTGTCGTCGGTCCTGGGCAGCTTGTTTGATACCCACTTGATCCTCTCCATGCTCTTGCTCCTTATGCTTTGCAGCAGGCCTCCCGCTGCTTTTTGTCTGCCATGATTATACAGCTGCGCATCCCAAATGTCAACAAAAATTTTTTTGAGCTAAAAAATTTTTAGCATTGTACCCGGGCTGCTTCTGCGGTATAATCATGGCATGCCATTTGCGCCCACACGCTTCTATTCTCACCAGAAAGGTGGAAGAATAACGCATGAATGAATTTCAGCTTGCCTTTTTGAAGCAGCTGACCCGGGGTTTGGCCGCGCAGTTTGGCGAAAACTGCGAGGTGGTCCTGCACGATTTTAACAAGGATCACCTGGACCAGACCATCGTCGCCATTGAAAACGGGCATGTAACCCACCGCCAGCTGGGGGACGGTCCTTCCCACGCCGTGCTCCAGGGCCTGAAAAACCCCCAGGAGCTGTCCGACCACCTCAACTACCTCACCCGCACCCAGGACGGGCGAATCCTCAAGTCCAGCACCATCTACATCCGGGATGAGGAAGGCCAGGTGGTGGGCCTCTTTGCCATCAACTACGACATCACCCACCTGCTCATGGTGGAAAACGCCCTGCGCCCCCTCATCAGCGCCCAGGGGGAGGACAAGGAGCCCGAAGCCATCGTCCAGAATGTCAACGACCTGCTGGACGAGCTGATCGCCCAATCCGTACGGGTGGTGGGCAAGCCCGTTGCGCTGATGACCAAAGAGGATAAAATCAAAGCCATCCAGTTCTTAAACGGCACCGGCGCGTTTTTGATCACCAAGTCCGGGGACAAGGTGAGCCGGTATTTTGGCATTTCCAAGTATACCCTGTACAACTACATCGGGTCGGAGGGAACCTGACGGCGATAATTCACCCCTGCTTTATCCTTTTACAAACACCCGCTCCCGAATGTCCATGAATTTCTTCGCCTTCGCGGGCGCCGTCACCGTACCAAAGGGCATCTGGGCAATCAGCTTCCAGCCCTGGGGCAGTCCCCACCGTTCCTTCACCTGCTGATCGATCAGCGGGTTGTAGTGCTGCAGGCTGGCGCCCAGGCCTTCGTTCTCCAGGGCTGTCCAAATCAGGATCTGCACCATCCCCGCATGATGCATGGAATAGACCGGGAAGGTCTGGGCAAAGACGGGATAGTCCTTTTGCAGCTTCTCCACCGTGTCCTGATCCTCAAAAAACAGCAGTGAACCATAGGCGGCGGCAAAGCCGCCGATTTTGTTTTCCGTTGTTTTGAATGACTCCGGGGGTACGATGCCCCGCAGGGTCTCCAGCACGATGTTCCACAGTGCCTTGTGCTCCTCCCCCCGAAGGATCACCACCCGGCTGGTCTGGGAGTGGTAGGAGGAGGGGGCGTGCTTTAACACAGTTTCCACAATCTCCTGAATCCGTTCATCGGAAATGGGGCTCTCAGCTGAAAGGGCATACTGGCTGCGGCGGTTTTCGACAGCTTCCAAAAAGGTCCTTTTCATGGTGGGTCTCCTTCCCTGTGGGTACTTTTCTATATTGTACCACTTGGGAAGGAAAAGTGAAACAGAGGTGTCTTTGTCTCTGGGGTGCGTAAAAAAGTCCCCACAGGCTTGTGTGGGGACCTTATCTGGGGAAGGCGGTCAGGGCTGCTTGCCGATATAGGCAAGAATGCCGCCGTCCACGTACAGAATGTGACCGTTGACGAAGTTTGACGCATCGCTGGCCAAAAATACGGCGGGACCCATCAGGTCTTCCGGGGTGCCCCAGCGGTTGGCAGGAGTCTTGGCCAGGATGAAGCTGTCAAAGGGATGAGGGTTCCCGTCAGATTGTTTTTCGCGCAGGGGAGCGGTTTGCGGTGTGGCGATGTAGCCTGGGCCCAGGCCGTTGCACTGGATGTTATACGAACCATACTCGGACGCAATGTTCCGTGTGAGCATCTTCAGACCGCCCTTGGCCGCTGCATAAGCGCTAACTGTCTCCCGACCAAGTTCGCTCATCATGGAGCAGATGTTGATGATCTTTCCTCCACCCTTTCGTATCATGCCGGGGATCACCATCTTGGCGCAAATGAAAGGCGCATTTAAATCCACATCGATCACCATGCGGAACTCCGCGGCACTCATTTCCGTCATGGGAATCCGGCGGATGATGCCGGCGTTGTTTACCAAAATGTCAATGACGCCCACCTCTTGGGTGATCTGCGCCACTAGGGATGCCACCTCATCCTCATGGGTCACGTCGCATACATAACCCCTGGCCTGGATGCCCACCTGATGGTAGGCTTCCAGGCCCTTGTCCACCAACTCCCGGTTGATATCATTAAAAACAACCGCAGCCCCGCACTGGGCATAGGCCTTTGCAATGGCAAAGCCAATGCCGTAGCTGGCCCCGGTGATCCAGGCAACCTTTCCCTGGAGACTGAAAGCATTCAGTGTCATGAAACCATCCTCTCCTTAGTTAACGAAGATCCATGGTGGAAATGCCGTCCATGTCATCAAATGCTTGGTTTTCACCGCCCATAGCCCAGATGAATGTATAGCTGGCCGTGCCCACCCCCGCGTGGATACTCCAGGACGGGCTGATGACAGCCTGCTCATTTTGCATCACGATATGACGGGTCTCCCGCCCTTGGCCCATGATATGGAACACCACGTTGTCCTGGGGAATGTCAAAGTAACAGTAGATTTCCATGCGGCGTTCATGGGTGTGAACGGGCATGGTGTTCCACACGCTCCCTTCTTCCAGTACAGTCAGGCCCATAGATAGCTGGCAGGTCTTGAGCACGTCTGGATGGATGAATTGGTTGATCACCCGTTTATTGCTGGTTTCCAAGCTTCCCACGGGCCGTTTGACCGCTTCCTGGAGGGTGATGAGCCTGTTTTCATAGGCAGTGTGGGCAGGAGCCGAGACCATGTAGAACTTTGCGGGGTTTCCGGCATCTTTGGAGGTGAAGGTGACTACCCGGTTGCCTCTGGTTAAGTACAGGCAATCCTTGCGGCCCATCGGGTAAATCTTTCCGTCTGCGGTGATATGGCCTTCCCCGCCCAGATTGAAGATTCCAATTTCTCGACGCTCCAGGAAATAGTGTGTACCGAAGCTCTTCCAGATGTCGATGCCATGGTGAATGGGAAGCGGCTCCTGAAGCGGCATACAGCCCATGGCGACCATACGGTCCACATGGCAGTACACACAGGTCAGCTCACCGGGGACAAACAGCTTCTGGATCAAAAACTCTTGGCGGATCTCCTCGGTGGTATAACGCATGAAGTCACGCTGATTCGCACTGTAGCGAATATCCACTCTAGAGCACCTCCTTTGCTACAGGTGCTTCAAATTTGGGACGAAGAGCACTGCGGATGTTTTGAAGCATATACGTGCCCTCATACAGGCTCATAAAAAGGGTGTTGAAGGGGATGGAAAGATACAGAACCCGCATGGGTATTCTGAGCACAGGGGTATGCTGCGTTGCCATCACCATCAGATGACATCCGTAGTAACACAAACACACATAAAAAACAAGCGATAGAATGCCGATTACAGCGTTATACCAGTAACCCGCACGAGTTCCTTTCAGCTTATCGGGCAACAGTGTCACGGCAAAGTGATCCTTTTGCTGCACGAGGATGGTAGCGGCCAACATGATCATCCAGACAGTACACAGCTGGACAATTTCATCAAACCAGCCCATGGAAAAGTTGGGGAATGCTGACAGAAGGGGAACCAACCTGAAAAACACGTTGGCCAATAAGATGAGAAACAGGCATACCGCGCACGCGATGCAAAGGAGGGTCACTGCCTTGATGAATCCCGCCTCAAGCTTTTTGAATGCATTCATGACGTTTCCTCCTACATGAATAAGTTGGGGACGATTAGGCTCAGCGGTGGCCAGAACATCGAAATCAGCAGGATGATGAAGATACCCAACACATAAGGAAGAACCGTCTTGGACAAATCCACGAGACTTACCTTGCTGATGCTGCATACGGCGTATAGGCTCATGCCTACCGGCGGCGTCAGCAGGCCAATCATACTGGCCAGAATCATGACCACGCCAAACTGGACCAAGTCCATCCCCATCATATTGACAATAGGTAGGAATACTGGCGTTGCGATGAGAATGACCGCTACGCCTTCCACAAAGCAGCCAAGGATCAGCAAAATGGCAATGATCAGCAGCTTGATTACCACAGGATCGTTGGTCAAGGACATGATTCCGTCGATGACCATGGCAGGGATACGCTGATGGGTGAGGAAATAGGCCAGGAAGTTGGCGATGGCGATGATGAACAGCGTTTTGGCAGATTGCAAAATGCTGGTTTTGATTACCTCCAGCAATTCCTTGCCATTCATCGTCTTATAGACCACACCGCCCAGAATCAGCGCGTACAGGCACGCCACTGTGGCCGCTTCTGTGGGGGTAAAGAAACCGCCCCAAATGCCGCCGATAATGATAACCACGGTAAACAGGGAGGGCAGGGCACGCCAGAAGTACTTGATGCGTAGCTTCCAGGGCATCTTGGGCTGGACGGGATACTTGCGCTTTTTGCTGATAAAATATACGGCAATTGCCATGGCCACAGCCATCAGCAGCCCAGGCAGAAAACCGGCCATAAAGAGGGACCCTACGGAAACGCTTGTTACGGAAGCGTACACCACAAAAGGGATGCTGGGGGGAATTACTGGGCCGATGGTGGAGGAGGCTGCGGTGATACCTGCCGAGAATGTATCGTCAAAGCCCGCGTCGTGCATCGCCTTCATTTCGATCACGCCCAGGCCGGCCGCGTCCGCAACAGCAGCACCGCTCATGCCGGAAAAAATCACACTGGAGAGGATGTTGACCTGCCCAAGGCCGCCAGGCCAGTGGCCGCAGCAGGCCTGCGCAAAGTCAAAGATGCGGGTGGTGATTCCTCCGCTGTTCATCAGGTTTCCCGCCAGGATGAAAAAAGGAATGGCGAGCATTGTAAAGCTGGTCATACCGGAAAAGATTCTCTGTGCCATAACGGCTAAAAAGTTACCCTCACCCAGAAAAGCAAAGGCTCCGGCTGATACCAGGCCCATGGAAGCGCCTACAGGTACCCCCACCAGCATTAGTGCGATCAAAAGAAAGCAAATCGTTGCTGCCAGCACCGTTACCACTTCTTTCTTGCATGATATAAGTTCGCTGTTGATTCAAAAAGGGGAGCGATGGAAACCATCTCCACCGCTCCCCTCGTGCTGTTGAAGGAAGGGCTTCCTTCTCTAGCACGTCAGTTGGCTTTGCACTCCTCCACCATGGCCAGGAACTCATCGATGATGGCGGGATCGCCCACATACTCCGTAATGGCTTCATAGGCAGGCCCCATGGACGCAGCGAACAGAGCCGTGTCAGGATAGGTCACTTCCATGCCCTCGGCCTCCAGCTTGGCGATGTAATCCGCATCACCGTTCTTGATCAGCTCACGCATGGTAGCGGCGGCGTTTTTGCTGGCTGTGACGAGAATTTCCTGCTGCTCGGCGGTCAGCTTATCCCAGGCGACCTTGGAAATCACCAGGTTCATTGAGTTATACACATGTTTGGTGATGGCCAGGTACTTCTGGGCCTCATAAAACTTCTGGGTGTGGATGACGGACAGGGGGTTCTCCTGGCCATCCACCACGCCTTGCTTGAGGGCAAGGTACAGCTCGTTGAAGGCGATGGCCTGCACCTCGGCGCCCAGAGACTCCATGGATTTGAAAATTTGGATTTCACCAGGTGTCCGGATTTTCAGCCCCTTCACGTCCTCGGGCACGTTGACAGGCCGTTTGGAATTGGTAAGGCAGCGGAAGCCATAGTCCCAGCTACCGATGAACACAAGGCCCTGATCCAGCAGCTCATCCTTGATCCAGCTGTAGAAGGGGCCGTCCAGCACCTCATATGCCAGTTCGTAGCTGTCAAACACGAAGGGCAGCATGACCGTGGCGAACTTCTTGGAGTACTTGTCCAAAGAACCCTGGGTTCCCAAGGACATATCCACAACGCCCAGGATGTTCTGCTCCAGAATGGAGGCAGGGTCGCCCAACTCGTTGTTGGGATAGACTTCGACCTTGATTTCACCATTGGTCTTATCAGCCAGCTCATCGGCAAATTGCTGGGCAGCGATTCCGCCCGGATGGGTATCGGTCGCGTAGTGGGCAAGGCGCAGAACCGTTTCGGCGGTGGAAGAGGCGCACAATCCTAGACAGAGAACGAGTACCAGCACAACACCCAGAACCTTTTTCATGTGGTTTCCCTCCTTTAGTCAAGTGGTGATAGATGGGGACATGTATCGTGAAAGCACTTACTTACCCAGCGCTTTCTTGATTGCGTGAAACCATGTGTCAACCTTGGCATCCACCTTGTTTTCGGGATAACTTCCGTCCTCCCCGGGCATGGTGCCGTACTTCACCATGCGCTCTACGTGTCCTCCCTTGTCCGTCCGGGGGGGAGAAAAGATGTCGATCCCCTTAAACCCGGTTAGGGTTTTGCCGCCGTGGATACATCCACCGGGATGGACGCATACATCTCCCGCTTCCATATGGATCTCCTGGCCGTCGACGATATGCTCCTCTGTGCCCTCCAGCATGATCAGTATCTGCTCGGCATCATGGCTGTGCAGTGGGAAGGTGGCTCCGGGAGGATTCTGAATAAAGCTGATTTGGATATTTTCGCTGAGAATGAACTGGGTTACAATGTTTTCCTTCTCCACCAAGGGGGTAAAGGGAAGGTCGTCAATGTGAAATACGTATTGCTTTTTATCCATATACCGCTTCCGCCTTTCGTCCATACAACTTGGGATTCAGTTTTTCAAGTACGTACCTTGTATTGCAATTATACGGTTATCTTCAATAAATGTCAACATAAAAAATGCAAGATATATTATATAAAATAACCAAATTCTTATCAAAAATGTAATGCATGTACATCAAGATCATCTGAACTTCAAATTGAATACATAAAAAAATTTATTGAAATTTGTAAGTAATGCCAATATAAAATGTATTGAGGACCATTTTCTTGTATACAAGATAATCGATTGGAAATCTGACCAGAAAGACTTTTAGATGTCATCACTTTTCTTTCATCAGGAGAATAAATATAAGATTTGACAAGATACATCCCCCATAGGCAGATATTGACAAGGCCGGATGAAATGGTATAATGACTTGTATACATATGATGCGAAGGAGTGAATGTGCGTTGGAGCCAGTGCGACCGCTGGAGGACGCCGCCTTACCACAGCCCGAGGAGGTAGCGTTCCGCCACACCTTTTCTACTGAGGACATTTACCATATGCTCCGGCATGAGATCATGATCCTAGCGCTTAAGCCCGGTGAGCTTATCAGCGAAAACGAGATCAGCGAACGCTTCAATGTATCCCGTACGCCCATCAGAAGCGTGATAGAGCGCCTGCGTCTGGAAGGTCTTGTCACGGTGATCCCAAGAAAAGGGACCTTTGTACAAACGATCGATCTCGATTTTGCCGAACAGATCATCTACATGCGCATCCAGGTAGAACTTGGCGTGATGCTTTACATATGCCGCCATCCCAGCGCAGCGCTCTTTGACCGCCTGGAGGAGAACCTGGCGCAGCAAAAGGAACTGATCAAGAACGATGGGATCGACCAATCCTTTTACAGACTGGATTCCCGCTTTCACGAGATGTGTATGGCCTATTGCCAAAAATCAAAGCTGTGGCAGGTCATCCAGAACATGAATCTGCACTATACCCGGTATCGTCATTTTGATTACAGCACCTCATCCCAGTTCACACCGGTCTATCATACGCTGTATCGAGAGCACATGCAGTTGTTGAAATTGATGCAAAACGGTGACGAAGCCCAGTTGAACACGGCGCTGGCGGTGCATTTGTACGGTGGCTTTTTGCGCATCGGCACCCGCTTGGAAAACGAGTGTAAGAAGTACCTGTCCGAATCCGCCCGCAGCGTCCAGGACATCATCACTGACATCAATCTCTTTATTCAGGATGCACAACGCACCGCCGCCGCTAGCGCGCAGGCCCCACGCCGCAAACGGCGTACTCTATTCGCCGATATATGAAACAGGTGTCGGAGCATCCCGGGGTGGAAAAGACAGCAGAACGGAAAAGGGAAAAGGCCCAACTTGCCAAAGAGGGCCTTTTCCTGTATCATGGCAAAAAGGCAAAAGCAGGCAGAAAGTCCTTTCATATTCAAACCCGATACGATGGAGGAATTCCCCATGAAACAACTTTCTCTGAACGGCTTGTGGCGCATGGGCACCCTGGGGGAATCCTGGGAAATCGACGCCCAGGTTCCCGGCTCGGTCTATCACGATTTGCTCACAGCAGGCCGCATGCCCGACCCCTTTTACCGGGAAAATGAGCTGGAGGTCTTTCCCCTGATGGAGAAGGACTACCGCTATTACCGCACCTTTCAGGCGGACGAGGCGCTGCTTGCCTGCGATGCCCTGCTGCTGCGCTGCGAGGGGCTGGACACCCTGGCGGAAATACGCCTCAATGATGAAACCGTGGCCCGGGTGGACAACATGCACCGCACCTGGGAGTTTGACGTAAGCGAGCTGGTCCGTTTGGGGGAGAACCGGTTGGAGATCCTCTTTTTCTCTCCCCTGCGATACATCGCCCGGGAATGGGACAAGCGGCCCTCCTGGGGCAGCACGGATGCCACCCCCGGCTTTCAGCACCTGCGCAAGGCCCATTGCATGTTTGGCTGGGACTGGGGCCCGCGTCTCCCGGACGCGGGCATCTGGCGGAACATCTCCCTGCTGGGGGTGGAGAAGGCCCGTCTGAGCGGCGTGCAGGTCCTCCAGGAGCATGGGGAGGGCAAGGTGCTGCTGAGCATTGAGCCGGAACTGGAAACCTACGCCCTGGGCACTCAAAGCGCCCTGGAGTTTACCGTCACCGTCACCGGGCCGGATGGCCGGGTGTTTACCCCATCCCACAGGGGCGGCCTCACCGTCTCCATCGTGAACCCCGCCCTTTGGTGGCCTTCCGGGTACGGAGACCAGCCCCTTTATACTGTGCGGGTGGAGCTTCTCCACAAGGGGCAGCTCCTGGACGCATGGGAGCGGCGCATTGGCCTGCGCACCCTGGGCATCTCCCGCCAGGAAGACGAATGGGGCGAGGAGTTCTGTCACGTGGTGAACGGCCTGAAAATCTTCGCCATGGGCGCGGACTACATCCCCGAGGACAACCTTCTGCCCCGGGTGAACCCCTCCCGCACCCGGCGCCTGCTGGAGGACGCCAGGCTGGCCCATTTCAACTGCATTCGCGTCTGGGGCGGGGGCTGCTACCCCGATGATTTCTTCTATGACCTGTGCGACGAGCTGGGCCTGCTGGTCTGGCAGGACTTCATGTATGCCTGCGCCTACTATGACCTGACCCCGGAGTTTGAGCAATCCATCCGGGCCGAGGCTGTGGACAACATCAAACGTCTGCGCCATCACCCCTCCCTGGCACTGTGGTGCGGGAACAACGAGATGGAAATGTTCCAGCATGACGCCCTGCGCTATGACCAGACCGAAGCCCTCCTGGCCCCCGGGCAGCCTCATCCCTTCGGACCCCGAAAGCCCAGCCACATGGCCGATTACTTCAAAATGTTCGAATACATCCTGCCCCAGCTCTGCGGCCGGCTGGATCCCCAGCGGTTTTACTGGCCCGCCTCCCCCTCCAGCGGCGGAGCCTTTGACCGGCCCAATGACCCGGACCGGGGCGACGTGCACTACTGGGATGTATGGCACGGAGAAAAGCCCTTTACCGAGTACCGGAAGTTTCATTTCCGCTACGCCTCGGAGTTTGGCTTCCAGTCCTTTCCCTGCCTGGCCACGGTGGAGCAGTTCACCCTGCCCGAGGACCGCAACATTTTCTCCCGGGTTATGGAGCGCCACCAGCGCAACGGGGCGGCCAATGGAAAAATCCTGAACTACCTGTCCCAGACCTATCTGTACCCCTATGATTTTGACAGCCTGCTGTACGCCTCCCAGCTCTTGCAAGCCGATGCCATCCGCTGCGGTGTGGAACACTGGCGGCGCTTCCGCGGCCGCTGCATGGGCGCGGTCATCTGGCAGCTGAACGATTGCTGGCCCGTGGCCTCCTGGTCCTCCATCGACTATTATGGCAGATGGAAGGCGCTGCACTACGCCGCCAAGCGGTTTTTTGCGCCGGTGCTGCTTTCCGCCTGCGAGGAGAACGAGGTGACGCAAAACCCCAGGATCAATGAGTTCCGCAGGGAGCCCATTGCCAAAACCGTGGCGCTGTGTGTTACCAACGATACCACCGGCACCGTGTCCGGCCGTGTCCGGTGGGCCCTGAGGTCCGCTTCGGCCCAGGTGATCCGGGAGGGTTTTACGGACGTGACCGTGGAGCCTCTCAGCGCCCTGTGGCTGCCCAGGATGGACTTTGCCGATGCGGATTTGACTTCCCATTATGTGAGCTATGACTGGGAGGTGGAGGGGAAGTGGATTTCCGGCGGAACCGTGCTGTTCTGCGCGCCCAAGCACTTTGGATTTGAGGAGCCGGGGCTTACGGTACAGGTCCAGGGGGACGAGATTGTGGTGACGGCCAGGGCTTTCGCCCGCTTTGTGGAGATCCGCTCCCAGGATGCGGACATGCTCCTTGATGACAATTTCTTTGAAATGAACGGCGGGGAAAGAAGAGTCAAAGTGCTGCGGGGCGAGGCGAAGGGCCTGAGCGTGCGCAGCGCATACAACATCGGAAGACAAACACAGGAAACGGAGACGACTGCGCAATGATTCTGCTTCTGGTCATCATCTACCTCACCTTTATCGGCCTGGGCCTTCCTGACGCGCTCCTGGGGGCCTCCTGGCCCACCATGGGTCCGGAACTGAACGCGCCTCTTTCCGCTGCCGGCATTCTCTCCATGATCACCAGCGGAGGAACGGTGATCTCCAGCCTCATGAGCGCACGGATGATCCACCGCTTCCGCACCGGCCCCGTCACCATTGTCAGCGTATTGCTCACCGCCCTGGCCTTGCTGGGCTATGTTTTTGCCCCCAGCTACTGGTGGCTCTGCCTGCTGGCCATTCCCCTGGGCATCGGCGCGGGCTCCATCGACGCGGCGCTGAACAACTACGTGGCCCTGCACTACTCCGCCCTGCACATGAACTGGCTCCATTGCTTCTGGGGCGTGGGGGCGACACTGAGCCCCCTGCTGATTGGGGCGGTACTCTCCGGCGGCGGGCACTGGCGCCAGGGGTATGGCCTGGTAGCTCTGATGCTGGGCCTGATCACGTTGGTCCTGCTCCTGTCCCTCCCCCTGTGGAAGCGGGGAGACAAGCGTGAGGAGGAAGCGCGGGGCAAGCCCAAGGCCCTCATCACCAACCGCCAGGCCCTGACAATCCCCGGAATGCCCTACGCGCTGCTGGCCTTCCTGTGCTACTGCGGCCTGGAGGGCACGGTGGGCCTGTGGGCTGCCAGCTACCTGGTGAACATCCGCGGACTGGACATGGCCACAGCCGCCTCCTGGGCCTCCCTGTACTTTGGCGGCATCACCGCCGGGCGCTTCCTCTCCGGCTTTGTGGCCATCAAGCTCCCCGGCACGCTGCTGATTCGCATCAGCTGCTGTATGTGCCTTGCGGGGGTCCTCCTTCTCCTGCTGCCCCTTCCGCTCATGGTGTCCTTTGCGGCCCTGCTGCTGCTGGGTGTGGGCTCGGCCCCCTTTTATCCCAGCATGATCCATGAAACCCCCAAGCGCTTTGGGAAGGAGGCTTCCCAGGCCGCCATGGGGCTCCAGATGGCAAGCGCCTACATGGGCTCCACCTTTATGCCCCTGATTTTGGGCTTCCTGGCCGGGCAGTTTTCTCTGACCCTGTGGCCCTGGTTTTTGCTGGCGCTGGTTCTGGGCATGCTGCTGCTCAGCGAGCGCATACCCAAGCGAAGGAAGTAATGCCTGAGGATATCTGCGCGGCGGACAAAGACCGCTTTTGAGATTTAATTGCACAATGAGGTGGAAGAAATGGACATCAAAAAGACGGTATCCCAAATGACATTGGAAGAAAAAGCCTCCCTTTGCTCCGGCCTGGATTTCTGGCATACCAAGGGGGTGGAGCGCCTGGGCGTACCTTCCGTCATGGTGAGCGACGGGCCCCACGGGCTGCGCAAGCAGGACATGAGCGCCGACCATCTGGGCATCAACGACAGCATCAAAGCCGTATGCTTTCCGGCAGCCTGTGCCACAGCCGCCAGCTTTGACCGGGAGGCCCTGCGGGAGATGGGCGAGGCCATCGGCGATGCCTGCCAGCATGAGGAAGTGGCCGTTCTGCTGGGCCCGGCGGTGAACATCAAGCGCTCCCCCCTGTGCGGGCGGAACTTCGAATATTTCAGCGAGGACCCCTACCTGGCCGGGGAGATGGCGACGGCCATTACCCAGGGCATCCAGAGCCGGAACGTGGGCACCAGCCTGAAGCATTTTGCCCTCAACAACCAGGAGCACCGGCGCATGTCCTCCGACTCCGTGGTGGACGAGCGGACGTTGCGGGAGATCTACCTGACCGCCTTTGAAACAGTGGTGAAGCAGGCCCGCCCCTGGACCGTGATGTGCTCCTACAACAAGATCAACGGCGAATACGCCTCCCAGAACTACGAGACCCTCACCGGAATTCTCCGGGAGGAATGGGGCTTTGACGGGTATGTGGTCAGCGACTGGGGCGCGGTGAGCGACCGGGTAAAGGGCCTGGCAGCCGGGCTGGAACTGGAAATGCCCGCTTCCGACGGTGTCAATGACCGGCGGATCGTGGAAGCCGTCAAGGAAGGTGTCCTGGACGAGGCTGTGCTGGACAAGGCGGTGGAGCGGATGCTAACCGTGCATCAGCGATACCTGGAAAACAGGAAGCCCGAAACCCCCTGGGACAAGGAAGCCCAGCATGAACTGGCCCGGCGGATCGCGGCCGAGTGCATGGTGCTGCTGAAGAACCAGGATGACATTCTGCCCCTCACACCGGGAGACAGGATTGCGGTCATCGGCAAGTTCGCCAAGGACCCCCGGTACCAGGGCGGCGGCAGCTCCCACATCAACGCCTTCAAGGAGACCAGCCTGATGGACGCCCTTGACGGCGTGCCGGGAATCACCTATGCCCAGGGCTATGATTTTGTAACGGAGGAGCCGGACGAGGCCCTCATCGCCCAGGCTGTCCAGGCAGCCCGGGAAGCCCAGGTGGCCGTGGTGGTGGCCGGGCTGCCCGACGACTTTGAGAGCGAGGGCTATGACCGAACCCACCTGAACATGCCTGCCTGCCAAAACCTGCTGATTGAGCGGGTGGCGGAGGCCAACCCCAATACCGTGGTGGTGCTCTACAACGGCTCCCCCGTGCTGATGCCCTGGCTTTCCCAGGTGAAGGCCGTGGTGGAGGCCTACCTGGGCGGCCAGGCCGTGGGCGGGGCCACCCGGGACATCCTATTTGGGCAGGTGAACCCCTGCGGCCGCCTGCCGGAGACCTTCCCCCAGAAGCTGGCCCACAACCCCTCCTATCTCTCCTACGGCGGGGAGGGAAACCACGCCCCCTACCAGGAGGGTGTGTTTGTAGGGTACCGGTACTATGGTAAAAAGGAAATTGAGCCCCTCTTCCCCTTTGGCTTTGGCCTGAGTTACACCCGCTTTGCCTACGATAACCTGCGCACCAGCGCGGACAGTATGCTGGATACGGGCATCCTCACCGTACAGGTGGATGTGACCAATGTAGGCCGGATGGCGGGCAAAGAAGTGGTCCAGCTCTACGTGAGGGATGTGGAAAGCACCGTGTTCCGCCCTGTGCGGGAACTGAAGGGCTTTGTCAAGCTCTCCCTCCAGCCCGGAGAGACAAAGACCGCCACCTTCACCCTGGACAAGCGCGCCTTTGCCTATTGGAACACCCGGATTCACGACTGGCACGTGGAAAGTGGAGACTTTGTGATTGAGATTGGCCAAAGCAGCGCCCATATTGTTGCCAGCGTCCAAGTGACGGTGGAGAGCACCGTGAAGCTGCCCCAGCACTTTACGATGGACAGCATCTTCCTGGATCTGATGAAGGATGAGCGGGCCCGCCAGATGCTGGTGCCCCTGATGGCAGCTGTGAATGAAAGCTTTGGCATCTCCACGGCAGAGGATTCCCGCAGTGAGGTGGCTGCCAGCGCCATCACCCCCGCCATGCTGGAGGCCATGGTCCGGTATTCGCCGCTGAGAAGCCTGCTGAGCTTTGCACCGGGAAAAGTGACCTACGAACAGCTGGTGGAGATGGTGGATGCGCTCAACCGGGGGTAGGTCCCAAGGGATATTGCATGCAGTCAAAAGGAGCCGCCAGCGGATGCAGCGGCTCCTTTGCATGGGATGCACAGGAAGAAATTCCCTTGTATGTATCAATGGATGTTCGGGGGCCTATCCCTTTAGTCCAGATAATCCTTCAGCTTCTTGCTCCTGCTGGGGTGCCTGAGCTTGCGCAGCGCCTTGGCCTCAATCTGCCGGATACGCTCCCTGGTGACTTTAAACACCCGGCCGACCTCCTCCAGGGTACGCTGATGCCCGTCATCCAGCCCAAACCGGAGCCTGAGCACCTTCTCCTCCCTGGGGGTGAGGCTGTCCAGCACATCCATGAGCTGTTCCTTCATCAGGGTAAAGCTGGCGGCATCCGCCGGGGCGGGGGCATCCTCATCGGGGATGAAATCTCCCAGGTGACTGTCCTCCTCCTCGCCGATGGGAGTCTCCAAAGACACGGGCTCCTGGGCGATCTTGATGATCTCCCGCACCTTGCTTTCGGAGATGTTCATCACATAGGCGATTTCGTCAGGGGTGGGCTCCCGGCCGTATTCCTGCAGAAGCTGCCTGGAGACGCGGATGAGCTTGTTGATGGTTTCCACCATGTGAACGGGAATGCGGATGGTGCGGGCCTGGTCTGCAATGGCCCGGGTGATGGCCTGGCGAATCCACCAGGTGGCATAGGTGGAAAACTTGTAGCCCTTGCGGTAGTCAAACTTGTCCACCGCCTTGATGAGGCCCAGGTTCCCTTCCTGAATCAGGTCCAGAAACAGCATCCCCCGCCCCACGTACCGCTTGGCGATGGACACCACCAGGCGCAGGTTGGCCTCGGTAAGCTTGGCCTTGGCGTCCTCGTCGCCCTCTTCCATGCGCTTGGCGATCTCGATTTCCTCCTCGGCGGTAAGCAGAGGCACCTTGCCGATCTCCTTGAGGTACATGCGCACAGGGTCGTCAATGCTGACGCCCTCGGGCACGGACAGGTCGATCTTTTCCGGCTCCACCAGCTCTTCCGCGGGCACGGGATCAAACTCGTTGATCACATCAACGCCCATGTTTTCCAGCGTTTCGTAAATCTTACTCATCTGGTCGGCGTCGATTTCCAGCTCCATGGCCTGATTGGCCACCTCGTCCCGGGTGACCGCGCCCTTGGCCTTGGCATCCTCGTATAATTCGTTGAGTTTCAGCTTGATCGCCTCGGGCGACTGGTGACTGCTCAACTTCATCACTCCTTCACATGGAAACACCGGTTATTTGGAGTGCCTTCGCATCTCCGTCAGTTGCTTGGCGATTTCAAAGGCCCGCAGGCTGTGGGCATGTTGCTCCTCCTGGGGCAGGTTGGGCAAGCTTTCTTCAATGCGCTTCAGCTCCCCCTCCAGCTTGCTCAGGCGCATCTTGCGCAGGCATTCCTGGGCCATCCGCATCAGGGCCTCGTCGTCGCCCTGGGTATCGATGCTGAGGATCTGGCCGACCAGGCTGCGGCTCTGGTCGTCGCTTTGCCGTTCCATCAGAGCCGCTGCGCTTTCCCCGGCACTCAGGCCCTCGCAAAGGGAACGAAGCAGCGGATCCTCAAAAACCTCGGGGGTTACGCATCCGGCAGGGAGGCGGCCCGTGGCGTAGACCGCCAGCAGCGTGCAGGCGGGCCAATCCACAGAAGCCGACACTTTCGCTTTTTGTTGAAAGCCTTCCCTTTTCTCGGCTTTTGTATGCTTTGGGAACGGCGTGATCCCAATTTGGGCCATCAGCACCTCGCGGGAAAACCCGCTTTCCAGGGAAAGCCGTTTGAGGTAATTCTCCAGCTCCACCGGCTCTCCTACGGCTTTGAGCACCTTGGCACAGGCCTTGGCATAGTTCACGCGCCCCTCCTCGGTGCTCATGTCGTGGTTTTCCTTTTCCCGCAGCATCCGGTACAGGACGCCGGAGATGGGCTTCAAGGCCTCAAAGGCCTCCCGGCCCTTCTGGCGGATAAACTCGTCGGGATCCAGGCCGCCGGGAAAATCCAGCACCTTTACAGGAACCCGCTCCGCCTCCAGCACCTCCAGGCCCCGCAGAATAGCCTTCTGACCGGCCTTGTCCCCGTCATAGGCCAGGTGTACCTCCGGGGCATACCGATTCAGCAGCCTGGCCTGCTCCGGTGTCAGCGCGGTGCCCAGAGTGGCGGCCACCCCTTCCACGCCGTATTGGGAGAGCGCTACCACGTCCATGTACCCCTCCACCAGAATCACCCGTGCAAGCCCTCTGGTTTTTCGCAGCAGATTGGCTGCGTACACGGTAAACCGCTTGTTGAAGGCCACGGTGTCGGAGGTGTTCAGGTACTTGGGCATGGCATCGCCCATGGCCCGGCCGCCAAAGCCGAGCACATTGCCGTAGGCGTCGATGATGGGAAACATCACACGGTTGCGGAACATGTCAAAGGCCCGGCCATTTTTTTCCAGCATCAGGCCGCTCTGAAGAAGTTCCGCCTTGGTAAATCCTTGTTGCATCAGGGTTTCACAAACCTTGGGCTTTGCGGGGGCCGCCCCGATGCCAAAGCGCCGGATCACCCCGTCGTTCAGCCCCCGTCCTTTGAGATAGGCGAGAATCTCCTCGCCCTCCTGCTCCCACAAATGCTGATGATACAATCGGGCGGCTGCCTGGTTGGCCTGGTATACGCGCTCTTTGAGCGACCGGCGCATTTCATAGGCAGGGTCATTTTGCATCTGGGGAAGGGGCATGTGGAGCTGCTCGGCCAGAAAGGCCACCGCCTCCGCAAAGGACAGGCGCTCGATTTCCATCACGAACTGAATGACGCTGCCCCCAGCTTTGCAGCCAAAACAGTGGTAAAGCTGCTTTTGCTCGTCTACAGAGAAGGAGGGAGCGGTTTCGTTGTGAAACGGGCACAGACCTGTGAATCTATGCCCGTTCTTCTTCAAGGGCACATAGGAGGACACGATTTTCACGATGTCCGCCCGAGCCCGCAACTCGTCCAGCCACGCGGTTGGGAACCTGCCTGCCATGGTTGTTCACCCATCCTATTCATTCGCCGGATGCTCCTACATTCCTGCAACGCGCCCCAACATTTTCAACATGAAACCGTAAAATCGGCCCGAAACGGACAAAACCTCATCTTTTGGGGAAGGCGTTGGGCACGAAAATCTCGGTGAACTGGTCGATGGCATACCGGTCCGTCATGCAGGCCAGAAAGTCGCACACAGCCTGCTGGATGCCCTCGGTGAAGGCGATTTCCAGATATTCCCCCGGCATCTGCTCCGGGTGCTCCTGGTAGTGGGCAAAGAGCGCCGTGAGCACCGCGTCGCAGCGCTCCTCCTCCTGCTTGCGCCAGTCGTCATGGTAGACCTTCTCAAAGAGGAAATCCCGCAGTTCTTCACTGGCATCCCGGATGTCCGGAGACATGGTAATTTCAGGTTTTCCCCTGCTGCTTTTGATAATGTCCAGGATCATGGTGTTGATCCGCTCCCCGTGACTCTCCCCCAGCACCATCAGGCAGCTCCGGGGCAGCTCAAAGGGCTTCAAGATCCCCGCGCGGATGGCATCGTCGATGTCGTGGTTGATGTAGGCGATCCGGTCCGCCCGCCGCACACACCAGCCTTCCAGCGTCTGGGGTTCCCCCTCGCCGCTGTGGTTCATGATGCCGTCCCGCACCTCCCAGGTCAGGTTCAGCCCCTTGCCGTCGTTTTCCAGCTTATCCACCATGCGCAGGCTTTGGACGTTGTGGGCAAAGCCGCCGGGCATCAACCGATTCAGCGTGGCTTCCCCGATGTGACCAAAGGGGGTGTGCCCCAGGTCGTGGCCCAGGGCCACGGCCTCCGCCAGATCCTCATTCAGTCGCAGGGCCCGGGCCAGGGTCCGCGCCACCTGGGACACCTCCAGGGTATGGGTGAGCCGGGTGCGGTAATGGTCTCCCCGGGGGGAGAGAAATACCTGGGTTTTGTATTTCAGCCTGCGGAAGCTCTTGCAGTGGATGATGCGGTCCCGGTCCCGCTGAAAGGCGGTGCGCACCGTGCAGGGGGGAATATCCACAGTGCGGCCACGGGTCTGGGAACTGAGCATGGCATAGGGGGAGAAGAGTTCCTTTTCCTGCTGCTCCCATTCCTCGCGGATGTTCATCGGGTTGCTCCTTTGCGGATTGACTGTGGGTGCTGCACAAAAGGCACACCCTTATTGGGTATATACCATGCGCGGGAGGGTTTCTCCTCTTTTGCAGGCCTGATCTCCTTTACCCCATATCTATCCAGTCGAAACCGTTATCCCGGGCCGCCTGGGCATACCAGTGCCCGCTCTGCTTTACAATCCTCTCCTGGGTGGCAAAGTCGATATACACCAGGCCAAAGCGGCTGCTGTAGCCAAAGCTCCATTCAAAATTGTCACAGAAGGACCATTGCATGTACCCTGTTACATTCACACCGGCCTGGATGGCCCGGTGCAACTGGTGCAGGTGCCTGCGCAGATAGTCCACCCGCTGGGGATCCTCCACCCGATTGTCTGCACTGCGCACATCGTTGATGGCGGTGCCGTTTTCCGTGATGACAATCTTCCGGATGCCGTATTCCTGCTTCATCCTGAGCAGCATATGATAGAGCCCCTCTTCGGTGATGGGCCAGCCACGGTCATTCACCGGCATCAAGCGGGGAGTCGCTGAACTGAACCCAAGAGGCCACACCTGTGAATCATGCCTGACAAAACTGTCATTGTAATAATTAAGCCCCATAAAATCCAGAGGCTGGGCCATGAGTGCCATTTCATCCGGATCAAAGGGAGGCATCACCACACCCATGCTTTGATACCAGTCCACCATGTCCTGGGGATAGGTCCCCCGGATCAGAGGGTCCAGGAACCAGCGGTTGATGTAGCCATCCGCCCGCCTGGCCGCGGCTGCGTCCTCCGGCTCATCAGACAGGGGCACACGACCCATCAGGTTCAGGGCAATGCCGATTTCCCCCTTCATACCGCTTTGCCGGAAATATCGCACCACCAGCCCATGGGCCACGTACAGGTGGTAGGCCACGCGCAGCGCCGTTGAAAAATCCCGGATGCCCGGAGCCTGCCGCCCTTCATAGTTGCCCAAAAACGCCGCGCAGAAGGGCTCGTTGAGGGTGATCCAGTGCCTGACCCGGTCCCCCAGGCGCTCCATCACCTTATGGCAATAAGTCAGGAAATACTGGGGCATCTGAGGGTTGGCCCATCCACCGATGTCCTGCATGGCCTGGGGCAAATCCCAGTGGTACAGCGTTACATAGGGAGTGATCCCTGCCTTTAGCAATTCATCCACCAACCGGGAATAAAACTCCAGCCCCGCTTCATTTACCTGCCCGCGGGCGTCCGGATAAATGCGGGGCCAGGCGATGGAAAAGCGGTAGCCCTTCATCCCCATCTGCCGCATCAGCGATATGTCTTCCCTGAAACGGTGATAATGGTCGCAGGCCACATCCCCCGTATCCCCATTGGCCACATTTCCCGGAATAGTACAGAAGCGATCCCAAATCGATTCTCCGCGCCCATCCTCCCGGGCAGCCCCCTCCACCTGATAGGACGCCGTAGCAGTACCCCATACAAAATCCTGAGGGAAAAGCAGCTTGCTCATCCTTTTGCCTCCTGTCTGCCTCTTTGAGCCTGGGAATGCCCGAAGTTCGCCAGCTTCAATCATCGCCGCTGTTTCAGCGCCAGCCCTTTGAAGAATTTGCGGATTTGACCCGAGTAAAAAATCAGGATCGTCGGAACAATCAGAAACAGCATGCGGCCCAGCACCGTGTTGGCGAAAAGGATGATAACCCCCAGGTAACGGTTGACACCCACCAGCCGGCCATACACACTGCTGGCCTGAAAGGTGATCTTCATCACGTCCGGTATGGCATCGGGGGGATAGTAATCGATATCGCCGTCAATCATCTGGTAACCAAATTCCTCATCGGTATACAGGGACATTGCTCGCCGCACCTGCACCGCCCCCACCTTGTCCTTGAAGAGGACGATATCCCCCTGGGAGAGCGCCACATGCTCATCAATCTTTTCGAAGAAGGCAATGTCGTTGAAGTGTATGGTGGGCTCCATGGTGGATGACTGGAAAATGTAGGGGAAGTAGCCCATGATGGCCGTCTCCTTGGTTGGCGAGGCGTAATTGAACGCCAGCAGGAGCACGTTGATGAGCAGCATACCGGTGACCACAGCAACCAGCAGACCTGTGGCAATAAAGGACAGGGCGGTGCTGCGCTGTTTTGGCAGGGCGGCCTTCTCCATCCGCCGGACGGCTGCAAGGATCTTACGGTCTTTTCTCGCCGTATGGAGGGTGAGTCTTACCCCCTCGCCCCACTTAGCTTCAGGCACAGGGATGCCGGAATCGTAAGGCGGATTGAAACGCTTTGCAATGTCCATCGCCCGCACAATGCAGTAGATGAGACTGACAGCGCAGAAGACAAGCAACCCAATCGCGTAGAGACTTCCGCCCGAGGGAAGCAGCAGGTTGGACAGCGACTGCATTTTGCTGCGGTCGCTGATGATCTGGAAATAGCCTGTGGGCAGCTGTAAAAGGCCTGCCGCCAGCGAAAACGCGCCGATGGCGTACTTCGCGTTTGTCACATCGCGGATGGACAGGGAAACGGTTAACGTAATGCTCAGCAGCATGGCCAAATTCATGGCTCCCTGCAGGAACTGACTGATCAGATAGGGCAGCACAAAGGGTGCCTTTAAAAAGGAGGTGAGACCAATGGTTACCACAAATCCGATGGCATATACCAGCAGCACATACGCCAGCTGTGCCAGCAGCTTGGCGATCACCATGATTCCCACCGGGTATTTCATATGCACCAGGGCATACCAGCTGTTGTCATAGACCTCCGCATAGGAGACATTCTGATACCGCACAATGAAATAGGCTGTCATGGACAGATAGGACAAGCCCAGATAAATGAAGATCGTGGAAAAATTGCTGGTTTCAATTATGTAGGGAACCTTTTCGGACAGAACGGATTCCCTGAGGGTTTGCAGCACAAAAAACAGCGCAAATGCCATCATGCCCTGAAAGACGCCCAGCGCCACCAGGGTACGCATGCCATTTGGATTTTCGTAATATGCGTAGCTCCATTCCTTGCGAAAGAGTCCCGCTTTATACAGCAAGGCGGTTCGCCTCCTTCAGCGCTTCAGTCAAAGAGGGCCGGGCCACGCGGAAATCCCCAAAGAGGACACCCGCATCTTCCAGCACGTTCAGTACACGGGAGGGCGGGGGCGCCTGCTGTTTGTCTCCATACACAGACAGCCTGTCCTCTTCTGTCTCCAGGTGCAATCCGGGGAAGGATTGCTGAAGCGCAGTACCGGCAGCCTTCATATCCTCCGTGCGCAGCACATACAGGCGGTGGTCCAGGGTGTTGCAAAGTTCGCCCACAGACCCGGTGTTAAGCGGCTGAACCCGTCCGTTCACCAACAGGGCCGCATGGGTGGCGCAACGTTGTGCAAGGGTACCGGAGGTGGTGGAAAAAATGATCGTCTTCCCGGCATTTTCGCTCAGGTGGCGGAAAAGAGATGCAAAGCTTGCCTCCAAGGGCTCCGGAACATGGATGTGGGTCAGATCCACCAGAATCAGCGGCACTTTGATGTCCAGCGTCAGTAGCAGAAGCAGCAAAACCCGCTCGGCAGGGGAAAGGTTGCGGATATAGGTGAAGCAGAGCCTCTCCAGCCCAAATTGCAGCAAGCGGTCCAGCCAGAGGAGCTGGCGTTTGATGGGGTCCTTCACGATATGCCGGGAAGCGAGCATCAGCCACGAGATGCCCTGGACATGATGATAAAGAAGTTTCTGGTTGTTGGTATAATACACATGCTCCAAAATACGCCGTTTATCACGCATCATGCCCAGCCCCATCAGCGAGCAGCGTCCCGATTCATAGGGCCTGATATTGCCGATGATTTCCGTGAGCAATTGCAAATCGATTGCATCGTGACCCAAAAGAGCAAATCGCTGTGCCGCGGAAACAGTGAAAGAAACGCCATCCAGCGCACGGCGGAGAATGGCTCCATCCTGCCGCTGGTAGCATTCCACGCTTGTGACATCTTCCAGCAGTGCAATGCGGGAAAAATCGATGGCAACCCCTTTGGGCAATCTCTGCATTTAGTCGGTCCCCCAAACGGTTGGCATTTTAATCATGAACTGAAAGGTGCCAATCACCCGGTCAGGCGTCAGCAGCTCGCCATCCGGATCATTGATGGGATTGTCGCCCTTGGTGCGGTATTGCACGCCCCCGTCCGGATCCACCATGGTTTCGATGATCCGGTGGGTCACCACCATGCCGCTGTGAAAGCGGAAGGTCACAATGGTTCCCACGGGAATCGCGTCCGGGTTCTCCGGTGTTTTTGCGATGATGATACTGCCAATGGGCAGCGTCGGCACCATGGAACCGGTTTCCACCCGAAACAGACTGTAGCCAAAAACAGAAGGAATGCCGCCATCGCGTTTTGTTTGCCAGGCGGTGTACATGATGGCCATCAGCGACAGCGCCAGCAGCCAGAAGATGATGCCAAAACCAATGCGGGTAATTTTCTGCACAGGAGAAAGCGGCGCTTTTTCTTTGCGCAGAGCCCGCTTTACACCGCCTGCCGCCTGATAGGCCAGGGTCTGCTCCCGAAGGGCAATCACCCGCTCATGGTCCTCCCCGGCAGGGGATTCATTCATCCAGGATTGATCACGGTTCCTCAACAGGACTCTCCCTTTCTTCCACTTTCTCCCGGGGAGCCTCCGTGGGGGCAGGAGCGCGCGTGGGCGCAGGAGTAGGCGCCGGAGCAGGTGCCGCTGTGGGGGCTGGGGTGAGCGCCTGAGTTGGCGTCGGAGCAGGCGTGTCTGTAAGCACCGGCTTGGAGGGTGCCATCATCGCGGGTTTGGGCGCTTCCGTGGGGGCAGGGGCTTGTGTGGGAGCGGGTGTAGCCGTGGGAGCAGGTGTAGGCGCCTCTGTGGGGGCAGGTGTGCTGGGGGGGGCGGCAGTAGCTGCTTCCGTGGGAGCAGGTGTGTCGGTGGTGGTTGGGGTAGGCGAGTCTGTGGTGAGCGGGGCCAGCAGGGGCGCTCCCACCGGTTTCGAGGCCGGGGCAGCCGCCAGGAACTTCTGCCGCAGGTCTTCAATCACCTGCCACGCATCGCCGGCCGCCTTCCGCGCAGCGGCAAGATGGGCCTGGGCGGCAGCTATCCTGGCGTCTTCCGTATCCGCCTGGGCTTTGGCACTCAGCGCGAAAGTTTTGAGCTTGTTGAGGTGGCCCGTTGCATCATCCGTCTGCTTACACATGGAATACTCATATTCGGCCGTCTGCCATCCGTTTACATACTGGTCGGTGCTCCATATGTAGATCGCGCCGGCAATCTGGGCAATGGCGGCGTTTGCGCTGACAGCGCTTCTGTGCAATGCGTCGATTTGATTGCTTGCCTGCTGCACCCAGGATCGCTGTTCCTCGTTTGCGGCCATGGACCAATAGGGTTGCAATGCCTGCCAGGCGGCGTTGGTGCCCTGACTGCCGTTCTCGTACGGGTCGGCCAGACGGTCCAATTCATCCGCCAATGCGTCATCTTCCGTAGCCCGCCGCAAAGCGTCCCGCGCCACCTGAATCCAATAGTCTGAGGTTCCCTCCGGACTCGGGGTGGCGCTGGGGCTGGGGCTGGGAGACAGGCTGGGCTCCGGGATCAGCAGGGAGACGCTTCCCTTCAGTGTGATTTTCTCGTAATAGGCAGCGATGGCGCCCGATGTAAGCAGCACGGCCGCCATGGCCACTGCCAGCAGGGCGTTTGTCAGTTTCTTCTTCATGACCTGCCTGCCTGTTCTGCCTCAACAGAGACGTCGTATGACATGCTGAAGTCCTTGTATGCGCTTAAATCCGCTCCACTTGCTTCTTCCCAGGAAACGGATACGGTCATCGTGACGATTTTTTCCTGGGCATTTTGCATGGTTGAAACGGCTTTCAGCGTACTGCTGCCCGTTGCGGCCACATCATCCAGCCGGATGCGAAGCCCGGGCGGCAAAGTGCCCGAAGGGGTGGCGGTCAGTGTGACAGTGAGCGTTGTGGGTGTCTTGCAGCGGGAGGTGTCAATCTTGATCTCCCGGGTGCGGGTTTCGCTGGGGGCCAGGCTGATTCCCGGCAGAGTCTGCGTCTGGGACGGAGAATCATTGACCCGCAATTCAAATGAAGCGGTGGATAGCCAAGCAGTCAGGGATGTACTCTGAGAATACATCGCCATGGTGCCCGATGTCAGAAGGATGACCGCGCCGATGAGCAGGAGCGCCAAGTAGAAAAATTTCTTATCATACTTCACAGACCCCACCTCCTTGTGGCTTGATAATATGAAAGATACGACAGGGCAAAGACGTAAGTCTTTGCCCTGCGTTTGCCGTCTTACCTAGCACTGCCTGAATCATCAGGTGTGATTAATTCTGAGTTGCATTAACCCTGACGGTCAGATTGAGGGGTTGACCCGCTTGAGCTGTCGTTTGTACCTCATCCTTATCCCAGTCAATGGTGATTACAACCGTCTGACTACCCTTTTGACCAAGTGTGGCCTTAGCCAGTCCGCTCTCCACAACTTGATTCTCACTATCATTACCATCTTCAAAAGTTAAGTCTATTTTCATACCCTTAAACTTATCGAGATTTGTAATGGAAGGAGCAACAGCTATGTCGGATTTAACCTCAGAGGCGTTCGTCACCTTCACTTTATATGTTGCTTTTTCACCCGGAGCAATGTCGATAACTTTATCAAAGCTACCATCCACATCAGTGGCAGTGACCATGAACTCTTTTGTGGTGAAGTCGTCTGTAAACGTTGCAACATCTTGCGTGTAGGCGGCCATGGTACCAGCAATCAGGGAAGTCATCAGAGCGAGGAGCAGAGCGGCGACGAGAAGGAACCTTTTCATTAACAGAACCCTCCTATAAAATTTCGAGAAACTTACTCATGCAAATCTGGTTGCACACGTCCTGGAAACTTCTTTCCAAGGCACGTTTCCAAGGTGTGCTTCCAGGCTGATGCACAACGAGATCTGTTTAGATGACGGCTGGCTGTCATGCGCCGAAGCGTTTAGACCCTGTAGCTTTGTGTCCCGGCTTTTCAACCGGTTTACCATGAGCATCTTATAGACGGCAACTGGCTGCCATGCGGTGTGCGTTTAGGCCCTTTAGCTTTGCGTCCCTACCTTTCGATAAGTTTGCGATTGACACCATGAACAAGTTTCCTTCTCAGCACGCATCGTAGCATGCATAGTATATTATGTCAATATTTGTCAAAAACTAAACAGCATTTGTAGAAAAACTACAATGCTTCTCTTGTCAAAGAATGAATTGTTCCTTCAACCGGCGTTTTATGACGCAAGCAAAATCGGGCTTTTCTCCCCGACGCCTACCCCCTGCCGATTTCCAAAAAGCTCTCCAGCAGAACAAGCGCGCTCTCCACGCTGCCCGTCCTATCAAAATCCCTGGGGTAATTCAGGCCCGAAGCAATTGCATGTTGGAGCGCGGCAGTATAGGGAGCCTCGCCGTGCTTGTGGATGAACAGCGCCGTAGCCTTGGCGATGTATTCGTTGCTGTTCTCCCTTTCATAATACCCTTTTGGGCAGGATGCCAAATCGCGGCAAGCATAGCAGGCGTCCAGGCCACGTTCCTTTGCGCAGGATACATTGGGACAGCTGCCGCTTTCAAACAGCGTGGCGTAAGAGCAGCAGTTGTACTCGCTTCGGCAACCGCCGCACCACTCACCCAGAAAGCAATAATCGCAATGATGGCCACAATATCCAATAGGTTGGAGATCCTTCCTGGCCTCCTTGACCATGGCCGTTTTGATGGCTTTGCAGTTTTCAATCCTCGCACCATCATCCCCATGCACCTTATCGTTGGAATAGCGCACAAGCACTTCACAAGGAAAGCTTTCACATTCTCCGCAAAAGCGCTTTCCCCTTTTTGCGGCGCATTGCGCAACCTCACAGCTTCCGTGGAAGGGCCGGCCTTTGGTGGCAATACAACCGCCACAATGATGAGGCTCCTTAAAGCTGCACTGGGCGCAGCTTAAACCGCAGTAAGAGTCAAAAGCATCCTCCATAAATGATTTCATAAGATGACCTCCGAATGGATAGACAGTATCCAAGGCTTTGGGCTTCCAGGCCCTACGGAGCATTCAACCGGTTGATCTACTTTGTATGTATGTCAAGTTTCCCGCACAAGGATACTTTTCCGGTTCCGGTTCAGCTCCTTGGCAAGCACGGTGATCAGCAGTTCCTCCAGGGCGGAATACATCCCAAAACAGCACAGAATCGCGCCCGTGGCCGTGGTGCCGACTGCCGCATACAAAATCGGCGCGCCCAGCAGCAATCCTCCCGTGGCCTTGTTGGCAGCGGGTGGACGTGATGACGTTGGCAAAATGTCTGATAAGAACCACTCCCCTGCCGGCCTGGTGTCCATTGCTCCCCACGGGTGCTTACGCCAGTGAGTACATGGTCTTCAGCAGGGCGATCCCCGTGTCGGTCCTGAAAACGCTGTCCATCATATGTCGAATCGTATCCTGCGATAAATGGTGCTCATCCGCATTGACCAGAAAATCGGCCTCCACCAGAATCTGATAATCGGGCCCTGTAATGCCCTTGAGCGTGTGGTGGTGCCCCACCAGGAAAGCAACCCGATCCTTCAGTTCATCGGAGCAGCCGCAGCCATCGAGAAACTCTGCGGCCAACACAGCGCCTTCCGCTTCCTGATAGGGGCCGTCGGAAGACCCGTACTTTTCCAGGCACAGGGGGATGGCGATATCGTGGACAATCGCGGCCACTTCAAGCACCGTTTGGGTTTTGCTGTCCAACTTCTCACATTCCCCGATGGTTTTCGCATACGCATATACCTTCATCAGATGATTGATGCGATGCAGGTCTCCGTTGGAATACGCAATCATCCGGGCAGCTATTTCAGATACGTTCATCCCTCGTCCCTCCATTTTCTCGGATCGCATTCCGGGGCGGATGCCCCGACCCCATGCGCGTTTTGCACAGATACAGTATACCAGTCATGAAAAGTTTGTACAGGAAAAGTTATATTTTGTGCTATTGACAGCCTTCACAGGATGAGATAGAATACAATCAGGTACAACGGAGCCAATTTATATGAGTTTACTGTAATGTGTCCGCACACATTATACCAGACCCGTGCAGGTTGTCCGCTGCATCCAGTCCAAGGGCAATTCTCTTCCCCCCCGTTCTCCAGGCCGGGCCACAAGCTTCGGCCTAGAAATAAAAAAGGAGTGTGTCCCAAGATGAAAAAGGTATTCGCGGTTGTTTTGGCTCTCGTACTCACCTTCTCCCTGGCGAGCGTCGCGTTGGCAGCGGGCAAGGTGGGCGTTGCGATGCCGACCCAGAGCCTCCAGCGTTGGAATCAGGATGGCGACTACATGAAGTCCAAGCTCGAAGCCGCCGGCTTTGAGGTGGACCTCCAGTACGCCAACAACGAAGTGGCTACCCAGGTTTCCCAGCTGGAAAACATGATCCTCAACGGCGCGCAGGTTCTCGTGGTTGCCTCCATTGACGGCAGCGCCCTGGACACCGTGCTGGCCACCGCCAAGGAAGCCGGCATCCCTGTTATCGCCTACGACCGTCTGCTGACCGACACCCAGAATGTGGACTTCTACACCACCTTTGACAACTACAAGGTCGGCCAGATTCAGGGCCAGTATGTCATCGACCGGTTTGACCTGAGCAACGAAGCGGTGAAGGGCCCCTTCACCATCGAGTTCACCGCCGGTTCCCCCGATGACAACAACGCCGGCCTGTTCTTTGCCGGTGCCTTCGACCTCCTCAAGCCCTACCTGGACAGCGGCAAGCTGGTTTGCGTCAGCGGCCAGCTGGATTTCCAGACCGTGGCTACCCCCGCCTGGAAGAGCGAGACCTCTCAGGCCCGGATGGACAACATCCTCAGCGCTTACTATCCTGATGCCCTCACCGGCGGCCAGAAGCTGGACATCGCTCTGTGCTCCAATGACTCCACCGCCCTGGGCGTGACCAACAGCCTCGTGGCTGCCGGCTTCACCAAGGACAACATCCCCGTCATCACCGGCCAGGACTGCGACGTTGCCAACACCAAGAACATGATCGCCGGCCTGCAGGCCATGTCCGTGTTCAAGGATACCCGTACCCTGGCTGAGCAGACCGTGGCCATGGTTTCCGACCTGCTGTCCGGCAAGGAGCCCGAAGTGAACGCCGAGTATGACAACAAGGTCAAGATGGTCGCCAGCTTTAACTGCACCCCCGTGTTTGCGGATGTGAACAACTATGAAGCTCTGCTGATCGAAAGCGGCTACTACAAGGCCGAGGATCTGGCCAACTAATCCCCAGGAACACTCTTAGAACAATTGACGACAGGAGACGGACGAATCCTTCGTCCGTCTCCTTTTAACAGAACCGGGAGGAAGGTCACTTGGGCAACACGCTTCTCAAAATGCAGAACATCACCAAGGTCTTCCCTGGCGTGAAGGCGCTGGACCAAGTGAACATCGAGGTCGAGGAAGGCGAGATCCACGCCATCTGCGGCGAGAACGGCGCGGGGAAATCCACCCTGATGAACGTTCTCAGCGGCATCTATCCCTATGGCACCTATGAGGGGGACGTCATCTTCCGGGGGCGGGAGTGCCGCTTCCACAACATCAAGGACAGCGAACACCTGGGCATCGTTATCATCCACCAGGAACTGGCCCTGGTGCCCTACCTGAGCATCGCCGAAAACATGTTCCTGGGCAATGAACGCGCCTCCTCCGGTGTGGTCAACTGGGACCTCACCTACCAAAAAGCCGCCGAGTATATGGCCATGGTGGGCCTGCGGGAAAACCCCCGCGCCCTCATCAAGGACATCGGCATGGGCAAGCAGCAGCTGGTGGAAATCGCCAAAGCGCTTGCCAAAGACGTAAAATTGCTGATTTTGGACGAGCCGACTTCGTCTTTGAACGAAAGCGATGCGAAGAATCTGCTCGACCTTTTGTTACAATTCAAGCGCGAGCGGGGCATCACCAGCATCCTGATCTCCCACAAGCTCAATGAGCTGTCCTACTGCGCCGACAAGATTACCGTCATCCGGGACGGCCATTCCATTGAAACCCTGGTCAAGGGCGTGGATGAACTCTCGGAAGCCCGCATCATCAAGGGCATGGTGGGCCGTGAGATGACCCACCGCTATCCCCCCAGGGAGCGCCGCATAGGCGACGTGGCCCTGGAGGTGAAAAACTGGACCGTCTACCATCCCCTCTATGCCGACCGCAAGGTGGTGGACAACGTATCCATCACCATTCACCGGGGCGAGGTGGTGGGCGTGGCCGGGCTTATCGGCGCGGGCCGCACGGAGTTGGCCATGTCCATCTTTGGCAGAGCCTATGGCACGCACATTTCCGGGGAACTGTACAAGGACGGCAAACCCATCACCCTGAGCACCATCCCCCAGGCCATCGCCGCCGGGCTGGCCTACATGACCGAGGACCGCAAGAGCAACGGCCTGATCATCCAGGACAGCATCAAGCACAACTTCACCCTGGCCCGGCCCCAGTTCATCAGCAAGCGCGGCGTGCTGGACAAGGACCTGGAGACCCACAAGGCCAAGGACCTGCGGGCAAAGCTGGGCGTCAAAACGCCCACCGTGGAGCAAAACGTGGCCAACCTCTCCGGCGGCAACCAGCAAAAGGTGCTGGTGGGCAAGTGGATCTTCGCGGAGCCGGATGTGCTGATGCTGGACGAACCCACACGGGGCGTGGATGTGGGCGCCAAGTACGAAATCTATCAGATCATCAATGATCTGGTGGCCCAGGGGAAGGCCGTGCTCATGATCTCCTCAGAGCTGCCTGAAATTCTTGGGATGTGCGATCGTATCTATGTGATGAACGAGGGGCGTGTGATCGCCCAGGTCAATGCCCGGGAAGCCTCCCAGGAGAGCATCATGGGCTATATCATGCAAGACAGCAAGAAGGAGATCGGCGCATGAACAACGTCAAAAGCAGGCTAAAGGGGAACCTCAAACAATACAGCATGCTGATTGCCCTGCTGGTGATCATCGTCTTCTTCAACATCCTCACCAGCGGCCGGCTGCTGCGGCCTATGAATGTCTCCAACATCGTATTCCAGAACGCCTACGTGGTCATTCTGGCCATCGGCATGCTGCTGTGTATCCTCACCGGCGGCAACATCGACCTGGCCGTAGGCTCCGTGGTGGCCTTCATCAGCGCCTGTGCCGGGCAGATGATCATCGTCTGGCACTGGAACGTGTACCTGTCCATCGCCCTGTGCCTCCTGATGGGCATCCTGGTGGGTGCGTGGCAGGGTTTCTGGATCGCCTATGTGCGCATCCCCGCCTTTATCGTCACCCTGTCCGGCCAGCTGGTGTTCCGCGGCCTGACGCTGCTGATGCTCAACGGCCTCACCCTGGCCCCCTTCCCTCCCAATTACCTGATGTTCTCCACCGGTTTCATCGCCAAGGAGGCCAAGGTTGAGCTTTGGGGGATGAACGTCAACATCGTCTGTCTCATTACAGGCGTTGCCGTGGCGCTGATCTTCTGCATCGCCCAGATCATCAACCACCGTTCCCGCAAGCGCAAGGGCTACGAAACCGACAATCCCGTTGTTCTGGCTGTCAAGATGGTCATCATCTCCGCAGCTCTGATCTTCTTCTTCACCCTCCTGGCCCAGTACCAGGGAATTCCCTCTGTGCTGGTGATCGTAGGCATATTGCTCATCGTCTACTCCTTCTTCACCACCAAAACCGTGATCGGCCGGCATCTTTACGCCCTGGGCGGCAACGAGAAGGCCGCCCGCCTCTCCGGTGTGAAGACCAACCACCTGATGTTCTTCGCCTATGTGAATATGAGCTTCCTGGCTGCCGTGGGCGGCCTGGTGTTCGCCGCGAGGCTGAACAGCGCCAGCCCCGTCACCGGCTCCGGCTTTGAGCTGGACGCCATCGGTTCCTGCTTCATCGGCGGCGCTTCCGCCTATGGCGGCATAGGCACTGTGGGCGGCACCTTGATTGGCGCCCTCATCATGGGCATGCTCAACAACGGCATGTCCATCATGGGCATCAGCTCCAACCTCCAGCAGGTGGTGAAAGGCCTCGTGCTCCTGGGAGCCGTTGCCTTTGACGTTATCAGCAAGATGAACCTGGGCCGGGCAACGAAACGCAAGAAGACGCTTGCCGTGGGGGAACCTACGGAGACATTGCAAGGCTAGGAAAGACCAATGCCCCCCGCAGGCCCACAAAGCCGGCGGGGGGCATTCTTTATTGCCTCAGCTTGCGGGAAATACCACCACAAGCATCATCTTGAACTTCTCCGGGGCCTCCACGCTATGGGGGACCCCGGCGGGCATCACGATGCTCTGCCCCGCCCGGACGGTGTGGACATTGCCGCCGATGGTCACCTGCGCCGTGCCGTCCAGCACACTGACCATCGCGTCCCCGTGGGAGGCATGGGTGCTGATTTCCTCCCCTGCGTCAAAGGCGAACAGCGTAACGCTTACAGCCTTGTTCTGGGCCAGGGTGCGGCTGACAATCTGCCCCTCCTGATAGCTGACCAAAGATGTCAATTCCAGCACCTTTTCAAAGGGAATGTTCTTGAGCAACGGATCTGCCATGGGAATCCCTCCTTGGATTGATCTGGTTTGAGCATACCACAAAAAGCCGCCGGTAAAACCATCAATCGGGACCCTGGGCGCATATGAGCAAAATCAACAGGGATGCACAGATTCTGGGGATGAAAATAGTGAGGCGCTTCACGCACATGTCGTTCAGCACCTCACTTGATAGGGGAGCTACGGCTCCTCGTCGCTCGCAAGGGATAGGAGCCGGTTTTCCATCGCTCCCCAGATCTGTGCCATGCGCCTGCCAAGGATACGCAGATATCCGTCCGCAAACGCAGCACCGGTTTTCGCAGGCTTACTTTTGCTTCACATAGGTGATGCCGTCTATCACCAAATTGCTGTCCTGGATGAGAAACGGATAGGAGAATCGGCCAAACCTGGTTTCAAACACAAGCTCATCCCCGATGATCTGGAATGTCAAAGTCTGCTGAGATGTTTTGCCGGCCATGGTCATTTCATTCCCCTTGACGATGATTGTTTCAATCAGTGTGGTTTCGTCCTGGGGCATGGGCTGGTCAAGGGCCGTATACGTACCGTCCAGATTTTTATGCGCTTCACACCCGCCGGACCCCAGCATAATCAACACAGTCAGAATAAGCAAAACAGCTTTTTTCAATGCATTCCTCCGGGCGGCGGTGTCATGGGGCCGATGCTTCATCTTCCATCCGTCCATTCATCCGGACCCCGCGGCCTGAGCATATCCAGGCACCGGGGTCCGGGTCGGTTTGTAAACGCGTCGCTGCCTATGGGAGCGAATCACGCTGCGGATCAACGATACAATTGGAGATTATCCTTGGTCACGAGGGTCATGGGGATATACTGCTCGGGAGCGACCTTAAAGCCGTTGAGTGCCAACAAGCAGGCATAGATGGTATTGGCGACCTGGCTCTTTTCTTCCTGAGCGCCGGTGATGAGGACTTCACCCGCTTCAATCGCATCCAGGCAATCCTGATCAACATCGAAGGTCACATGGATCATTTCCTCAAGCCTGCCCGCGGCCTTGCATGCTTCCAGTGCGCCCATGGTCATATCCTTGTTGACGGAGGCCACGCCATCAATCTCAGGATAGCGTTGGAGGAAGTTCTCCATAACTGTCATGCCCTTTTCGCGGTTAAAGTCGGCGGGCTGAGAGTCCAGCAGCTGGATCCCGGGGTATTCGGCAAAAGCATCCTTGTAGCCATCCACGCGCTCCGTCGAGGTGGAATTGCCCGAGGTGCCTTCAATCAGCACCACTTTTCCTTCGCCATTGAGGGCATCGGCCAGTGCATGGCCGAGCTGATATCCAACCTGGTAGTTGTCAACACCAACCCAGCAAAGTACGTCTCCGCCATATGCCTTGGTGTTGGGGGTTGCGATGGGGATCCCGGCTGCGTTGCACTTTTCTACCGCCGGAATGATGCCGGTGGAGTCAGCGGGCGTAATGATGACGGCGTCCGCACCGGTGGTGATGGCCTGTTCCACCAATTGGATCTGCTCCTCAACGCTGTAGGGCGTTTCGGGACCGATGCACTTGATGTTGATGTTGGGAACAAGTGCGGCCGCGGCTTGTGCACCTTCAATCATGCTCAGCATGAAGGAGAACTGCATGGATTTAACGATGAACACGAAGTTGTATTCGCGGGGCTCAACCGTGGCGGCCGATGCGCCGACGCTGCCAGCAAAGAGGCTGATGGCTAGCGCCATGGACAACACGAGAGCGAGTGCCTTTTTCATTTTTTCATTCCTCCGTTTGTAATTATCGAATATTCTTGAACTCATTGACCGTTTTGGAGATGGCCTGTTCTGTGGGGATCCGCTCCATACTGGAGGCTCCCACAAAACCGTCGATTTCAGGAAGAAGCTTCAAAAACTCCCGGAAATCCTCGGGGGATGCCAGGGGTCCGCCATGGGCCAGCCATAGGATATCCTGGCGAACCTCCTTGCCGGCGTTCATGATTTCCCGGGTCAAATCGGCTGATTCCTCGATGGTAAGCGATTTGCTTGTGCCGATCATACCGCCAACGGTTAGCCCCACATGCGCGACGATGCAGTCCGCGCCTGCCTCAGCCATCTTCCTTGCTTCCTGCGCATTGAACACATAAACGATAGAAAATATGTTTTTTTCGTTCGCAAGGCGGATCATTTCAACTTCCTTGTCGAATCCGAGGTTGGTAAGCTCCAGTTGTTCACGGAATTGCCCGTCCACCATACCCATTGTGGGGAAATTGTTAATTCCGCTGAAACCGCGACGCATAACCTCGTCCAGGTGATAGCTGATGACCTTTGTTACATCCTGCGCAAAGCAGGAGCAGATCACGGGTATCTCATTCACGATGGGCAGCACATAACTCTCACCCATCTCCAGGGCTACGTCATTGGCGTTTCCAAAGGCAAGCCAACCGGACAGGGACCCATGCCCATGCATACGGTATTTCCCGGAGTTGAATACCATAAGCATGTCGGCTCCCCCATTTTCGATAGCCTTGGCCGACAACCCGCTTCCGGCTCCTGCAACTACGATTTTGTCCCCCCTTTCCTTAATGCTGCGCAGGCGATCGTTTAGTTCTTTGCGCGAATACTTGACCAATGTTGCCACTCCTTTCCATTGATTCCAAAGTTATTTTCAGCCCGAGGACGCCTTATGCCCCGTAATGCTGCCGCATCATTTCGTCCAGCAAGCCCGCGGCCTTCTTTCCAAAGCCGGAGTCATACAAATGCCGGGGGTCTTCCAGAATCTCCACGGGCGACCCGGCAAGCCGTCCCCTCAGAGTTTCAAACAAGGCTTCGTTGGCCTCGGGCATATAAAATACCTGACCGGGCCTGTCAATAGAGGACAGGCCACCCAAAGGAAGCAGAATCTTTACGGGCGAGCGGGTGTTTTCCAGCTTGTCCGCAATAAAGTTGGCGATTTGGATATTTTCCTCCACATTCGTCCGCATGGTGGTCATGGTCGGATTATGCTTGTTTAGAATTCTGTTGTTGCGGAATTTATCCGGTACGTCGTTAATGGGGGGCAATACGATGGTATCTGCCGCTCCAGGCACCAGAACCATCGGTATGCCCATGCTGACAGCCGCCTCAAGGCGGTGAGGGCCGGCATCATGGAGACCGCCTACCAAATGTGCGCCGATTTCGGCGATGGTCATATCCAGCACACCATGAATGGCACCCTGGGTGATGAACCTTTCCATGGAGCGCCCACCTGCCCCAGAGGCATGAAAGACGACGGTTTCATACTGCAGACGCTCCAACTCTTCCCGTGACTCGGTAACTCCCCGGGTGGTGGTGCCATACATGGTCATTCCTACACGAAGCCTGGTCCTGTCCGTAATCATGTGCTTCAGCCCGGCCTCTGCTTGCGCATACCATTTCGCGGCCGCTGCAGCCATGGCGGCAAAGCGGCTGAAAACCGGTTCCATGATGAAATTCAGCCCGCAAACATCGGCCACGGACGGCATCATGCAGATGTCGCTGTCCTGAAGGTACCAGCGGACATTGCCCGATGCCAGGGTGCTGAGCATCAGCTTGGGCAGACCAAAAGGGAGCATCCGCATTGTCTGTGTTACAATCTGAGTGCCTCCGGCACCTCCGATCCCGATAATGGCGCTCATTTCCCCTTTGTGATGCAGCTGGGTTACATACTTCTCCACCAAATCAGATACCACACCCACCGCATCGCCCCGGGGCATGGCACGGATGGCTTCCACGGTGTACGCGGTTCCGGCACACAGATCCTTCAGGCCAATATCGGGTGTAGCCGCAGGCGCAACGCCTACGCCCACGTCGATGGTCAGGCAATCTACACCATGTTCCAGAATGCGCTGCTTGACAAACTCGGATTCCTTTCCCTTGGTGTCATAGGTGGCAATGAATACGACGCATGGTTTCATTTTCACAGTCCTCTTTTCATCCGCGCAAGCTGATTCTTCTGCATGACCGCTTCCGCAACATCGTTGTCCAGCTGCATTTTCTTGTTTGCCAATGTGTTGTTGAGGAAGACGGCAAAAATGATAAGCAACCCGTTGATCATGGACTGCAACTCACCCGGAAGTTGAAGGCTGTTCATGCCCGCCTGGATGGTGTACACCACGATTGCTCCCCCGGCAACACCCCAGATGTTGCCATATCCGCCCGACATGGCGAATCCGCCGATCAAAGATACGGTGATGGCTTCAAAATGGGTTTTGCCGGCCAGACCGGGCTCTGTGGAGTTCAGCCGCGCCATGTACATCAAACCGGCAAAACCTGCCAGAGCCGTGCTAAGGGTATAGGCTGCGATGATCACACGGTCTGTGTTGATACCGGAGAATTTGGCGGCTACCGGATTGGCTCCTGTGAAATACCACCTTCGGCCCATGTTGGTATGGCGCAGCAGGATGAAGAACAGCAGCAGAAAACCTGCCGCGATGACCATGGGCATGGTCACGGAAAAGCCTCCTACCTTGAACAGTCTGCCAATGGCTATTTGCCGGAATCCTTCGTTCAGGCTGTAGATAACCCGGTTCCTGAGATATACCCAAGCCAGGCCACGAAAAGCGTACATCACAGCGAAGGTGGCAATGTAGGGTGTGATGTGCAACTTGGTAATCATCAGCCCGGAGAGGCAGCCAATCAGCGCGGCTGACGCCACAATCAATACCGAGGGGATCAAAGGATGAATCCCGCTGTTTTTCAGCAGCATATCCCCCCACATCACCGTCGTGAAGGCCATCACCGCACCCATCGAAAGATTGATGCCTCCCATCAGGATGACAAGAGATTGGCCGATTCCCACAATAATCAGGAAGCATGCCTGGTTTACGATGGTGGACAAATTGGAGGCCGACAGAAAATTGATTCCCTGCGCCATGTTCAGCACCGCGAAAAGCAGCAGCACCGCAAGCATGATGATGACCGTGGACATGCTTGAGAGCCTGGCCTTGCCGCGCATGACAAACAGATTGTTCTTACTCATGTGCGCCACCCTTTTTACGATTAATGTTACCCGCGCTGGAGCCGGGCTGTTCTTTTCTCAGCCAGGTACTGAAACGCCTCGTTAATCACCATGCCGACCACAAGAGTCGCTCCGATGACGACCATAACCACCGATGTTCCGATGCCCCACAGACTCATGGCGTTGCGGATGACATACAGTACCAGCGCGCCCAGTAGAGCCCCGGGGATGGAGCCTTTTCCGCCCTTGAGGGAGTTGCCGCCCAGCACCGCCGCCACAACCGCCTGAAACTCGAGGTTCTCACCAATCATGGGTTGAAGGCTGTTGGTGCGCACCATCAGAAGCATGCCTGTAATCGCTGCCAGCAGTCCGGAACTGATGAATACGCCCGTTTTCCAGCGCACCGGTGAAATGCCGGCCAATCGGGCAGTCTCCTCATTGGCGCCCAAGGCATATACGTTGCTCCCCAGGGTGGTCTTCTTGAAGATAAACAGAACACATGCAATAATGAAAACCGTCAGGAGCAGCAGGACCGGGAAGGAAAGGGTCATGGCGGCGGAATCGCCAAACCTGATGGTAAAAACATTCCCTCCCAGCGCGCTGATTAGCGTGGTGTGCTCTGACGCTTCCCAGGCGACGGTGCGCTGGTCGCTTAGGATGTTGGCAATGCTCTGAGCGATTCCTCCGGCTCCAAAGGTGGCGATAAAGGAGGGAACCTTTAGCCTGGTCACAATAACACCGTTGAACAGACCGAAAAGCATTCCCGCCAACAGACCAAGCGCCACAGCAAGCCAGGCGTTCATCCCGCCGCGAATGAAGATCGCCATAATAACCCCGGTCATGGAAACAAGACCACCCAACGAAAGGTCAATGCATCCCATCATCAGGCTCGTCGACATTGCCGTGCTGAGGATCATCAGGGCACATGCCTGCGTGAGTAGGGTGGCAATGTTTCCCGGGGAGAAGAAATTGGGTACAAGCAGGGAGGCCAACACAAACACGAGAAGGAACACATAGGTTGAGGTGGGCAGGTTACGCAGGGACGGCAAACTCATTTTATGTTTCATTTTTGCCACCATCCTCACACATTTGAAAAAGCCAGGCGGAGAATCTCCTGCTGGTTCGCTTGCTCTTTGTCAAACTCCCCAACGACCGTACCTCCGGACATGACGCAGATCCGGTCACTCATGCCCAGCACTTCCGGCAGATCCGAAGAAATCATCAGGATCGCAGCACCTTCCGCAACCAGGTTATCCATAAGCTCATAGATGCTGTTTCGCGCACCTACGTCAATACCCCGGGTTGGTTCGTCGAAGATGAAAATCTTGGACTGGCTGAGAAGCCATTTGGCCAGCACCACTTTTTGCTGGGTTCCGCCGCTGAGAAAGCGGGTGAGTTTTTCCATGGAAGAGGTGGCGATGTTAAGCCGGTCGATAAATCCGGATACCGTTGTGTGCTCCTTTTTGCGTTGGATGAAGCCCAGCGGATTCAAATCGGACAAACTGGATACCACCGTGTTTTCCCGGATGCTTAAGGATAGGGCCAACCCTTCCACTTTCCGGTCTTCCGGCAAAAGGCACATCCCAGCCCTTTTGGCTTTGTCAGGACTCTTTTTGGGGATCCGTTTGCCCATCACCCGTACGCTGCCTTCATAATAGCCGTCAATTCCAAAGGCTGCTCTGGCTACCTCCGAACGTCCGGCGCCAACCAGGCCGGACAGGCCCAGGATCTCTCCGGAATGAACCGTTATAGAAACCTTTTTAAACCGTTCTCCCGACAGGTCCTCAATCTCAAGGCATGGTGAGCCGATCTTCTTTTTGGTGTGGGGATAAAGCGTATCAATCTTTCTTCCCGCAATGTGCTCGATGATTTGCTTCATTTCCAGGTTATGGATGTCATCGGTCATGATGTGCTTGCCATCGCGCAGAACCGTTACCCGGTCACCAATTTCAAAAAGCTCCTCCAAGCGGTGGGAAATATAGAACATGCCCACGCCACGGCTTTTCAGCAGCCGGATGATCCTGAACATCTCCCTGATTTCCGAATCTGTCAGCGAGCTGGTGGGTTCGTCAAATACAAGCACTTTCGCGTTTGTACTCAAGGCCTTCCCGATTTCAACCATCTGCTGGGTGCCGATTCCCAGGTTTTTGACCAGCGTGGTTGGGTCGGTCTGCAAACCCAGGTCCTCCAGAATTGCCCGTGACCGCCGAACCTGCTCGCCCTTGTTGACGATGGGGCCGGTTTTGATCTCATGTCCAAGAAACATATTGGCTGCGATGGACAACTCGGGCACCAGGTTCAGCTCCTGATAAATCATCCGGATGCCCAGTTCCATGGATACCTTCGGGCTGTTGCCCACAATTGGCTTCCCTTCCAAAAGGATTTCGCCTTCATCACAGGTGTACGCGCCCGCCAGGATCTTCATCAGGGTAGACTTACCGGCGCCATTTTCACCCACAATTACGTGAACCTCTCCGGCCTTCAGGTCAAAGCTGACGTTTTCCAGGGCCTTGACTCCCGGAAACGCCTTTGTGATTCCCCGAAACTCCAACAAACTGCTCATCGTCTCACCCCGATTTCATACAGACGGTTCCGTCTGTTTTTTCAGGCTCTCTTTTCGTTCGACGTCCCGCTTGACCTTCATCAGAACATCCTTGAGATGCTCCTCCATGAAGTACTTCGCCTGATCCGGCTCATGACGGGCGATGGAAGTAAAAATATTGTGGTGAAAGTCGTTGCTTCTCTCCTTGCCGTGAGTCCTCAAGAACCCCATCAGCCAAACGGTGTACATGTTCTCCAGAATCTCAGCCACTTTGATAAACAGGTCATTGCGGGAAGCCAGCGCCACCTGGCGGTGAAACTGCATGTCGTATTTTGCAAAGGCGTCGCTGTCATCGATTGCCTGGGCCGACATTTTCCAGGTCTGCTCCATGGTGGCGATGTCATTTTCATCCGCCCGCAGAGCCGCCATGTAGGCTGCTTCACCCTCCACCCCAATGCGAAACTCGGTGATGGAGATAAAATCTCTTGAGCGCAACAGCATCGTTGGCAGCATGGTATTCAGATAAACTCCGGTGTTCAGATTTCGTACACAATAGCCAAACCCCTGACGCGTCTCCACAAGACCGATTGCGTTGAGTTTGCTTAACGCAGCACGAATGGTATTTCTGCTGACGCCCAGTGTTTCGCAAAGTTTGCTTTCGCTGGGGAGTTTATCGCCCTCACGCCATTCGCTGGAAGCGATCATCTGGAGAAGCTGGTTGTAGACCTCGTCCACCAGATTGCTCTTCTCAATCATCCTGATCATGGAATCACATTCCTTTATTTGACCTTCACCTGTGGGTCATAACATGTCACTTGTGGTACAAGTTTTCTTAATCATAACGCCATCTATACAAACTGTCAATACCCTCCGGCAAAATTTTGTGCAGGTGTTTGTATGCACTATGTAGAATGCGTTTGTACAGACCATCGCTCGGTTGACACAATCCCCCTGCTCTGGTAGCATTAGGGTTGGCGCCGGGCCCATCCCCACCCAGGTGCAGCACAAACTTACCCACCGACGAATCCGGAGGGAAAAGCAATGACAGAAATCAACATCCGCTTGTCCTCGGTGAGGGACGTCCAAAAATTTGTGGGAACGCTGACCACCCTTCCGGGGGATTTTGAACTGACCCGCGGCGCTTATGTGCTGGACGCCCGCTCCCTGATGGGGATCTTCGGCTTTGACCTTACAAAACCCCTCCGCCTGAGGGTGCATGATGACAGGCCTGAAACCCTGGCCGCAATCCGGCCCTACCAGGTGGATGGAGAGGATGATACAGATGAGCAATGAATGGATTACCCTGACCATCGGCAAGCAGAAAAACATCGCCCTGATCGCCCATGACGGCAAAAAGAAAGAATTGCTGGAATGGTGCGAATGGAACAAGAAGGTTCTGCAGCGCCATTTTCTTTGCGGCACCGGCACCACCGCCGCCATGATTACCGCCCGCACCGGTCTGCCCGTGAGAGCATACAACAGCGGCCCCCTGGGCGGGGACCAGCAAATTGGCGCAAAGATTGTAGAGGGAGCCATCGACTTTGTGGTGTTCTTTTCCGATCCCCTCAGCGCCCAGCCCCACGACCCGGACGTGAAGGCGCTGCTGCGCATTGCCGGGGTGTATGACATTCCCATCGCCACCAACCGGGCCACGGCGGACTTTATTATCACCTCACCGCTGATGACCCAGGAATATGAACACCAGGTCATCAATTTCAGCCAGGCCATCCGGGAGCGGAGCGAGACCCTCTAGTCTCCCCTGCACAGCCCGATTTCTATTTCGCCTGCAAGCTGCTGAAGAATGCCTTGCAGGCTTCTTTGACATCTGTCGGCAGCAGTTTGTCGGGAATGCCAAGGATGGCCCCCTGGATACCGTAAAGCATGTGCAGGCAGGCCCCGGGATCCCGCTGCCGGCGAATCCGCAGAAAGACCTCCTCCGCCCCGGTTTCCCGCAGCTGCTGGGGAGTTTCAATGCCGATGGCCAACAGATGCTCACAGAGAACCTTGCCCACATTGGGCAGTTTGGACAGCGCGCCGGTTTCCATGGATTTCCCCTCCCCGGCTTTAACCTTTCCATACTTTTTCGTCCAGGCGGCCTTGTTTTCCTTCTCCCGGGCAAGAAAAAAGCCGCCCATCAGGCCCAAAAGCCTGGGGCGGCGGCAAAAGCCGTGGTAGAATAGAATGGTTGAGAAACTGTGGCACAGGGCCAACAGCCTTGGGGTTTACTGCAGCAGCGACTGAACGAAAGCCTGCATCTCCTCCTTGGAACCAATACTGTGGGTGCGCGCGATGATTGCCTGCTGCTCGGCCTTGGACATGGAAGCGAACCGGTTCATAGCCGGCAGATTTTGGGCCAGGGCCATCCCAAGGCCCATGGGCATATCGGAACCATTTGCGAAATTTTGCATTCCATCACCTCGGCCATAGTATGGGCCGGCAGAAGAGAAGTATACGCCCCGGGACGGTTAGCTTCCCTTCCAAACGGGCAAAATTCGCCTTGAGACAAACAACCGGCGGCGTTTCCAGCGCCTTGGGAAAGGGTTGATCCCCCGTGAGAAACGAGAAAAAGGCGCTGCGGGCCTTTCAGGAGATCCGCAGGCAATATCCCCAGCTCAAACAGCAGGCCGCCAGCTCCAAAACCCGCAACCTCTTTCACCAGGAGGCTGTGATCCGCAACAAACTGTGGCTGCTGCAGACCCTGGCTCCGATGGATCCTCCAGGCTATGAGGCTGTGTATCACCAGTATGTGGATTTGCTGGGGGATCTGTCGGGCCGGCTGCTGGACAGGTACAACCGGAAGAACAGCACCTCCTACGAGCTGGAAGCGGTGATCAGGGGGCACATGCGGGAATACCTGCGCACCGGAGTCATGGCGGTGCTGGCGGCCTACCACATTCCCCAGCGGGTGCGGGAGGAGTTCCGCAGGCTGCTGCCCAGGGCTCCCCACCTGGAGTACCCGGCGGCCAGGGCCATGCACCGCAAGTTCATCCTTCACCTGGGGGACACCAACACCGGCAAGACCTACCAGGCTCTGGCCCGGATGATGGAAAGCCCACGCGGCATTTACCTGGCGCCCCTGCGGATACTGGCACTGGAGAACTTCGAGCGGCTGAACCAGGAGGGCGTGCCCTGCGACCTGCTCACCGGGGAGGAGGAAATCCGCGTACCGGGAGCCAGGCATCTGTGCTGTACCGTAAAAATGGCCTCCCTGAAGGGCGGGGAGCAGGGACCCTGGGAGGTGGCCGTCATTGACGAGGCCCAGCTGCTGGCGGATTCCCAGCAGGGGGACGCCTGGACCCGGGCCATCCTGGGGCTTTGCTGCCCCGAGATTCACCTGTGCGGCGCGGCTCTGGCCAAGGAGCAGCTGATCCGCATGATCCGGGACTGCGGGGACGACTACGAGCTGAAGGAATACGTCCGTTCCGTCCCCCTGATGGTGGAAGGCGCACCGGCCCGGCTGAACCATATTGGGGCCGGGGACGCCCTGGTGGCCTTCTCCAAGCGGGAGGTGCTGAATCTCTCCGCCATCCTTAGCAGCAAAGGCGTGCCCAATCACGTGATCTACGGGGATTTGCCCCCGGCCGTACGCCGGATGCAGTACGAGGCCTTTCTGGCCAGCCCAAAGCCGGTGCTGGTGGCCACCGATGCCATTGGCATGGGGGTGAACCTGCCCATCCGGCGGCTGATCTTCACCCAGCAGGAGAAGTTTGACGGGGAAAGCTTCCGGCCCCTCACCCCCCAGGAGGTGAAGCAGATTGCCGGGCGGGCAGGCCGCCTGGGCATCTACGACGTGGGGTATGTGGCCTGTCTGGGAGGCGGCGTGGACTTTATCCAAACCATGCTGGACTGGGAGGATGAGCCCATTCCCCAGGCAGTGGTGGGCCCCAGCGAGGCCATCCTGCGCATCGGCCTGCTGCCTCTGCGGGAGAAGCTGGCCCTGTGGAGCCTTCAGGAGGAGCACCTGCCCTATTACCGAAAAAAGGACCTGCGGGAGGCCCTGGCAATCCTGGATCTGCTAAAACCCTTCCGCCTGCCGGAGCCGGTGCAGTGGCATCTGATGCGCATTCCCTTTGACGCGGAACATCCGGACCTGGCCGCCCAGTTTCTGCAGTATGTGCGCCTGCGCTTTGAGGAGGGGGCAAGCCAGCTCCCCCGGCCCGTCAACCCCTGCCGGGAACTGTCCGACTGGGAACTCTATTACCGGCAGACCGACCTGTACTATGCTTTTTCCAGAGCCATGGAGATGCCTATGGAGGAGGATTGGTTGCGGGAGATCCGGATCAAAATCTGCAAGGAGATTCAGCGGTATATCACCTGAAAGGGCGCCTCGTCCAGCTGCTCCTGGGTAGCCGGCCGCAGAGCCTCGCCCAGCTCCACCTCCTTCAGCGCGGGGTTACCCAGCATCGGTGTCAAATCCCCATCCGTCACTTCCGTCAGACTCAGCCGCTCCAGGGAACCCAGCTCCCCCACTCCCCTCAGGGTATGCAGGGGAGCTCCGGACAGCCTCAGGCTTTTCAGCCCGTCCAGGCCCTGCAGTGATTCCAGGGAAGTGATGAAGGTCTTCCCTGCATCGATGTGGGTGAGAACCGGACACCCGGCCAGGGGAGACAGATCCGCCACCCTGGTGCCATAAAGACAGACTTCGGCAAGATAGGGCAAAGAGCCCAGGGGTGTGATGTCCGAAACCGGGTTGTGCCGCAGGTCCAGGATGCGCAGGGCAACCAGACCCGTCAGGGGGCTCAGATCCGCAATGTCCTCACCGGCCACAAACAGGATGCTCAAATTTTTAAGTTTTTTCATGTCCTCCAGGGAGGTCATGCCCCCGTTGGGGCTGGGAGCCTCCTTGCGGGCACGCTTATCGCACAGGGCGTTGAAGCTTTCCGGGTCCGGCAGGGGCTGATCCCCATAGATGAAAAGCTCCGTTACGCTGAGAAGATCCTTTTCCCGGAGGGGCTCCTCCGGGAAAAGGCCCAGGGTCATGCGCACCGCCTGTTCCACCAGCGGTTCCCGGAAGACCACAGCCTCCGGGGCTCTTAAAAAGCCGGCGCTTTCCGCATACCGGCCCAGGCAGAACCCGATGCCCAGGCAAAGCAGGCATGCCAGCACCGCGCAGCTCCATCCCAGGATACGCCTTTGCCTGCGGCCGTCCAGGGCCAGCAGGCCGGCGCGAACCCTGGCCGCCGTGGCATAGCGGTCCCGGGGGGCAAAGGCCGTGCATTTTTCCACAATATGCCTCAAACGGCGGTTGGCAATCCCGGGAAGGATCAGCTCCCGCTTGCATTCCCCGGTAAGCAGCCAGCCCAGCAGGATGCCCATGGAAAACAGATCTGCCCTGGCATCGGTCTGGGCATAGCCGTATTGCTCCGGGGAGGAAAAGTTTTTGGTGCCGCAGGACACGGTATCCTCCGCCTTGCTTGGGTCAAACAGCCGGGAGATGCCAAAGTCGATCAGCCACAGCTCCCCCTGGGGGTCCACAATCAGGTTCTGGGGCTTGATGTCCCGATGGATGACCGGGGGCACGCGCCCATGGAGATAGGCCAGGATGTCACACAGGGACAAGGCCCACTCCACGGCCTTCTCCTGCGTGGGCTTGCACCGTGCCACAAACCGGTCCAGGGGCATGCCTTCCACATACTCCCGCACAACGCACAGGTAGTTTTCGTTTTCAAACTCCCCCACAAACCGGGGCAGGCCGCGATGATCCAGGCTTTGCAGAATCACCGCCTCCAGGGTGCGGAAGGGCGCATCGGTTTTTACATAGCACTTGGCTACGTAAAACAGGCCCGTTTCCCGCTGCTTTACCAGAAGGGTTTCACAGGTTTCGTTATGGGAAAAGCACTCAAAGGGCTCAAACTTCGCCAGAAAATCCTCCGGATACTGCTGGTCGCCACAGGCCGCCTGGAGGGTTTCCCGGAAGGCATCACCCCTGTCATCCTTCATGGCGCTCACCTCCGTCCAGCAACGTCAGCCCCAGCCTGTCCAGCAACTCCTGGACCTGGAGCAGGGTTTTTTCGTCATGCAGGCAGCGCATGATGGCAGCATCCCGTAGGATCTTGGGATAGAGCGGGCTTTTCTCCCCCATCTTCAGCAGCGCCTGGGCCTCCACCACGCTCAGTTCCAGCCCGAAGCAGATCTGGATCAGCTTGTCCCGGGAGGGTTTGCGGGTGCCGTTAAAGAGCTGGTATCCATAGGTCCGGTCCAGCCCTGCCAGGCGTATCACCTCCCCGGCCGTCCTGCCCTTTTCTCTGCACAGCCCCGCCAGGTAATAGCAAAGCCGGGGGGTGGTCATCCAGGCGGCATTGTCCTGCAGAAAGGCATCAAAATCCGGAGCTTCAAAAAGCCTGCGCTGAAGGGTATGGGTGGTTTGCGCCTGCCCGGGGGGCTTGGCCATGTCCCTTGTCTCCTTTGTATCGCGGTCCATGGGAAAGAGGATCTGTTTTTTATTATACTCCATCCGGACCGGGAGGCAAGGGACAAGGCCCCATTCTTTCCTATTTTATCTCAAAATCCTTTCCGGTAAGCCGGGGATAAATCTCCGCCACAGGGGAGAAATCCTTGATGGGGTTCTCACTGAGCAGCAGTTCCGTCAGGTTCGCCAGACCGCTGAGGGGCTTGATGGACTTGATTTTATTGGCACCCACATTGAGGGTGATCAGGTTGGTCAGCCTGGCCAGGGGCTTCAGGTCCGAGATGGCATTGCTGAAAGCCCGCAGATGGTTCAGCTGAGTCAGGCCGGCCAGCTTTTTGATATCCTTGATCTTGTTCCAGCTGATGTCCAGGCTTCTCAGGTTAATGAAATATTCAATGCCGTCCAATTTGGTGATCTGTGAGCCCTTGGGGAACTTCTCCTGCCATTCGTTGCCCAGGTTGAGGAAGTCCACCTGCGCCGCGTCCAGGGCGGTGATGGGCCCTTCAGGCCTGTTCATGGCTTCCCGGACGCGCCTCTCCATCACCTTGTCGGCAAATTTGATCACCTTGTCGGGTTTTTCGGGGTAGAGGAAGTCATCGGGGATGCCGGAGGCATCAGCCTGGCCTTCCGGTTCGCCTTCGGGCTGGCCATTTTCAGCCGGCTCCCGGTACAGCTCCAGGGGCTTGTCCGGATCGAAGTCTGTGCCGCCCTTCTTCATGTTCTGCATCATGTCCTTGAAGCCGCCGGCATCCGTGGTAAGGTTGTAGTTGACAAACAGAATATTGAGATTTTTAAGCCCGTACAGGGGGCTCATATCCGTGATCCGATTGCGGGAGACATCGAGAAAGTGGAGGTCCGCAAGGGCTTTCAGCGGGGTAACGTCCGTGATCTGATTGCCCGGCAGCTCCAGATACTCCAGCTGCGTCATGCCGGATAGCGGGGTCAGGTCGCTGACCCTGGAATCCGTAATGGCCAGCACCGTCAGCCTGCCAAGGCCTGAAAGCGGGGTCAGGTCGCTCACCTTGGAGACAAAGATATTCAGCCGTTCCAGGTTCGCACAGGCGGACAGGGCGGTAAGATCGGCCACCTCTGGCCACATCTGTTCCACGCCCCCCTGGATCTCCCGGATCCGGTATGTGTCCCGGTAGGTGAGCGGCCTGTCATGAACACCGGCAACCTCCCGCAGAATTGCCTCCAGGGCGGCATCCGTTATGGGCACCGGTTGCTCAGGATTTTCCGGCTTCAGCGGAGCTTGAATGTCAAACACCTGCCCCAGCTCAAAGTCCTTTTCCTCCAGCTGGGGATAGATCTTTTCAATGGGGGTGTAATCCGCAATGGGGTTGTTGGACAGGTTCAGTAAAACCAGATGGGTCATCCCGGCCAGGGGACCGATATCATCGATTTCGCAGCTGGACAGGTACAGATGGTCAATGAGGGTGAGCCCTGCCAACGGGCTGATGTCGCCCAGCGGGTTGTTTGCCAGGTTCAAAAAGCTCAATTTGGTGAGGTCGCTGAGAGGGCTCAGATCCCGGATGCCCCCATCAAACAGGGTCAGGCTCTCCAGGTTGGTCAGCCCTGACAGGGGACGGATGTCGCGGATGAGGTTGTTGCCGCCAAAGTTGAGACTGCGCAGTTCCGTGAGGGTGGAAAGAGGGCTCAGGTCGCCGATGCTGTTAAAGCCCGCATCCAGATCCCGCAGACTGAGAAAGGCTTCCATGCCCTGGAGGCCGGTCACCATCACTTCCTGAGGTATTTGCGGCTGCCACTGGTTGGAAATATTCAGCGAGGTAACCATCGCCGCTTCCCCTGCCGTAATCTCCCCATCGGGCTTGCCCATGGCGGCGCGGATTTTCTGCTCCAGCACAGGATCGGCAAAGGTTACCACCGCATCAGGATTCTCCGGCTGCCTGAGCTCAATGTATTCAAAGTTCTTGCCCAGGAGTTTTGGATACAGGTCTTTGATGGGCGTATAATCCGTGACGGGATTCCCCTGCAGGTACAGCTCCGTCAGCGGTAGACTGGCCAGAGGCGCAATATCCTCCACCAGGTTCCAGCTGATATCCACCGCGGTGAGGCTGGGTATTTGGGCGAGAATGCTGATATCTGAAAGTTCTCCCCCCAGGGAGCAGAATACCTTCAGATTTTGAAGCTGCGCAAGCTCCTGGGGCAGCTGACGGCATGCGTCTATTCTCAGTTCTTCCAGTTGGGTGAGAGCGCCCACAAACGACACGTCACGAAACCCGCTGTGAAAGCCCAGCTTGACCAATCCTGTCAAAGAGGATAGAGCCTGGTGGTCGCCCAGTGGATTGTCCAGCACCCACAGCTCCTTCAGGTTGGTGAGCTCGCCCAGGGCGGTGATGTCCTCAATGGCGTTGTTGTCCATACGCAGGCCCACAAGGCCTGTAAAGAAGCGCAGGGCGGAAACATCTTTGATCTTCTGCTCCTTTGGGGTATCCCCGGGCATGCTGGCGTCCAGCCACTCCAGGGAGGCGGCGTCCTCCTCCGTGATGGGCCCTTCCGGCTTGTTCAGCGCTTCCCGAACCTTTGCCTCCAGCACCGCGTCGGGTATCACGATTTCATCACTTGCCAAAGCAACCACAGCGCCCAGGATGAGGCCCAGGCAGATCATGCAAAGCAACGTTACTTGCAGCGTTTTCTTCATCACATATCCCTCCCTGATTTTTGATTTGATTTTACCATATTTCACCGGGCCCCGGGTATGCAGCCAGCACACATGATGCGCCTTGACAGGGCTTTCTCCGGGATGCATAATGTACCCACTGTGTCCAAGGAAAGCAGAGGCAATGATGATGTCAGGCACCAATGATTTAACTCAGGGCGGGATACTCAAAAAGCTGCTGCAGGTGGCCGTGCCCATCATGGGTACCCAGCTGATGCAGATGGCCTACAACCTCACCGACATGTTCTGGCTGGGACGGATGGAAAACTCCGTAACGGCAGTGGCGGCCAGCGGTTTAGCGGGCATGTTTCTGTGGCTGAGCATGGCCTTGATGATGTTTGGGCGCATGGGCTCGGAGATTGGCACATCCCAGAACCTGGGCCGGGACGATGCTGCCGCCGCCCGGGGCTACGGGGAGGATGCTGCCCGGATTGCCCTGCTGCTGGGCCTGCTCTACGGGCTGGTGCTGATCCTCTTTGCCGGGCCCCTGGTTACCCTCCTCCAGGTGAAAGAGCCCCAGGTGTTTCAAAGCGCCTGCGACTATCTGCGCATCGTGGGCGTCGGCATCCCGCTCACCTATGTGTCCGCAGCCATCACCGGGGTATTCAACGCCGCGGGCAATTCCCGCCTGAGCTTCTGGGCCAATGCCCTGGGCCTGGTGATCAACATGATATTGGACCCGCTGATGATCTTTGGACTGGGTCTGGGCATCCGCGGCGCGGCCATCGCCACCGCCATCGCCCAGGGCGTGGTGTGCGCTTTGTTCCTTCTTTTTATCAAGAAACATCCCCACAGACCCTTTGAATGTTTTCGTATCCGGGGCCGCCTTGCCCGGGACAGGGTTGGGCAGATTATCCGCTGGAGCCTGCCCGTGGCCGTGGAAAGCGGCGCGTTTACCCTTCTGGCCATGGTGGTGACCGGCATGGCCAGCGCCTGGTACGGCGAGACCGCCGTTGCCGTCCAGCGGGTGGGCAGCCAGATTGAGTCCATGTCCTGGCTGATCGGCGGCGGGTTTTCCTCGGCAGTAACCGCCTTTGTGGGCCAGAACTACGGCGCCAGCCGGTGGGCCCGCATCCGCCGGGGCTATCGTATTTCCCTGGCCTCTCTGCTTGCCTGGGAGGCGGTGGTGACTGTGGTGCTGGTCTTTGGAGGGCGAACCCTTTTTGCCCTGTTTCTGCGGGAGCCGCCGGAAATCTTGGACATGGGCGCCACCTACCTGCGCATCCTGGCTGGATGCCAGCTATTCATGGCCCTGGAGGGGGCTTGCGGCGGGGCCTTCCGGGGCATGGGAAAGACGCTGCCACCCAGTTTGTGCAGCATCACCTCCAACCTGATACGGCCGCTGCTGTGCTGGGCCCTGGCCCAATGGATGGGCATGAATGGGCTGTGGATGGGAATCACGCTGTCCGCCGCCTTGCGGGGCACGACGATGTTTGTGTGGTTTACCGTCCAGGAGAGGAAACTGCCCAAGGGAGATATGGCATAAGGGCGTGGCTTTCCCCCATACGCAAAGCAGGCCGCGGTTTGCCCGGCCTGCCTCCTTTTGTTCCGTAAATCAGGGCATAAAAAAACCATCTATCTGATGAAAGAGTCTAAAATCTCTCTCATCTGCAGACGGTATCGGGATAAAGTTTGGAGGTGCCACCCGGATTTGAACCGGGGAATAAAGGTTTTGCAGACCTTCGCCTTACCGCTTGGCTATGGCACCCTGTGGAGCGGCAGACGAGATTCGAACTCGCGACATCCACCTTGGCAAGGTGGCACTCTACCACTGAGCTACTACCGCATACTGGTGCCTTGGGGCGGAATCGAACCACCGACACGTAGATTTTCAGTCTACTGCTCTACCGACTGAGCTACCAAGGCATGATGGCGACCCGGAAGGGGCTCGAACCCTCGACCTCCAGCGTGACAGGCTGGCATTCTAACCAACTGAACTACCGGGCCATCTTGGTGGGAACAACAGGGCTCGAACCTGTGACCCTCTGCTTGTAAGGCAGATGCTCTCCCAGCTGAGCTATGCTCCCTCTCCTCCGCTTTGGGGCGGCGACGAAATATATCATACCTGTCACAGGCGCGTTTGTCAATACGCAAAATGCATTGGCGGCAAATTTTGTCCATGCTGTCATGGCTGCCCTGTCCGGAATCCCTCCAAATACCCTCCAGGTTACATCTATTGCTTTCAGTCTCCGGGGCTGCAGAAAAAAATCCGGAAAAATGAGAAAAACCGCGCTTCGCCCTCTTGACTTTTACTTCCGTTCCGGTATAATATCCTTTGTCGGTCACGGAAGCCCGGATGGGAATCCGAGATAGACAGGGAAGCCGGATCGGCACCGGATATGCACCATTAGCTCAGTTGGTAGAGCACCTGACTCTTAATCAGGGTGTCCAGGGTTCGAGTCCCTGATGGTGTACCAGCGAAAAGCCTTGTGAGATAA
>JAAYDR010000106.1 GCA_012729115.1 Clostridiales bacterium
CGGCAGACTGGGCACCAAAGCTCATGGAGTCATTCTCGCAGAAAACAACGTCAATCTTGGGGAACCTTGCCAGCATGTTTTCCATGGCCGCCTTACCACCGTCCGTGGACCAGTTGCCAAAGTCCGGCGAGACCTCGATGGTGAAATTGCCCGCAGCCGTGAGGGCTGTGGTGACGCCCTTGGTACGATTGATGCCGATGGTGTTCTCGGGGGGGCCGCCACGAATAATCACCGCGGTGCCGCCCTGGGGCAGCTGCGAGACGATGTACTTGCCGATCTGCTCACCCATAAATTCGTTGTCCGGGCCTACCCAGGCAGTGAAGTTCTGGGAATCGAACATACGGTCCACAAGCACTACAGGGATGCCCGCTGCTTCCGCAGCATTCAGCGCTGCCGGAATGTCGTTGAACCAAGCGCCCGAGATGATGATGCCGTCCACCTTTTGCGCGATAAAGTTTTCGACATCGGAGACGAGCTTGGCATCGTCGCCATCCGCGTTGGTTGCGATCACATTCCAGCCGCGATCCTCGCCCGCTTTGACCACTGCGTTGCGCATTCCGGTGAAGTAATCGCCCAAGGCAAGGTTGGCCATGCCGATGGTGATGCTCTTCTCACCTGCTGATGCGTAGGCGGTGATCCCGATAATCATTGTAAGACCGACGAGAATCGCCATTACCATTTTTGCGTGCCTTTTCATGTTTACCCTCCTCATTTTATATTGCTTGAATGCCGGTAATGATATGTACATACTCCATAACCGGCATTACTGCCATGATTATCCCCGCTTTTGAGAGCGTGTGTGAAGCAGAACTACAGCAACGATGATGACTCCCTTAAAAACCCACTGCCAATAGGGCTCTACATTGCGTAATGACAACAGGTTGTTCATAACCGCCAGGATGAGGACCCCCATGACCGTCCCCTGTACGGTTCCCTTGCCACCGGCGAGGTTGGCCCCACCGATGACACAGGCGGCAATGGCATCAAGCTCGTATGAATTGCCCAGGGATGGCTGAACGTTGCCCAGCCGTGAGGCCAGTAAAATGCCACCGACTCCGGAGCAAATACCGGAGATGACATAAGCGGTAATGATGCCCTTGACCACCGAAATACCGGCCAGACGTACGGTTTCGGCATTTCCACCTATGGCGATGGTGCTGCGCCCCAAAGGGGTGCGGTTCAGGAAGATGGCGCCCAGAATGAAGAATACCACCATAATCATTGTGGAGATGGGTATGCCGTACACCAAAGCCGACCCCAGCGCTGTAAAGCTGGGGAAATCGCGAGCGCTGATCGCAATTTCGGAGTAGACGTATGTAAGGCCGCGGACGAACGTTGTCATGGCCAGAGTGACCACAAAGGGCGCCAGTTTGAACCAGGCCACCAGAAATCCGCTGACCAGACCCCAACCTGCCCCGGCAAGTGTGCCTAGCAGGAAGGATGCCCAAACCGGAAATCCTCCGCGTACCGTTAAGCCGGCAGCGATGATCGCCGAAAAACCAACGATGGATCCTACTGCCAGGTCGATTCCTCCCGTCAGTATGACAAAGAGCATCCCAAGGGACAGCAGCCCGGTAATCGTCATCTGCCGCATCAGGTTGGTGAGGTTGTTGCCGGTGAAAAACACGCCATTGGTCAGCGGGGATGCGATGAGAGCAAGAGCGACCACCACGACGGAGAGGATGACCGGCATTGTTACATCTTTACCGCGGACCATCAACCGGCCTCGCCGGACAGTCACCAAAGGGTTTTGGGTGTGAGCCTTGTCCATAGGGTTTACATTATTCATAATGGCCTCCGATCGCATATGCCAATACTTCATCTTCGCTGGTTTGGGCAGCGTCCAACACTTTTACCACTTGCCCATGCCGCATCACCAAAACCCGGTCTGCCATGGAGACTGCCTCAGTCAGGTCGGATGAGACCATCAGGATGGAGAGGCCTGCAACGGCCAGTTCGTTGATCTTCTGATAGATATCCACCCGGGTAGCCATATCCACACCGCGGGTGGGCTCATCCAGAATCAGAATAGAGGGGTTGGTGAGCAACCACTTGGAGAGCACTACCTTCTGCTGGTTGCCGCCGGATAACTGCCATGCCTCCATGTTGCTGCAGTGCTGAGGCTTAATGGACAGCTCCGTGATCATCTGCTCTGCGTTGGAACGGCGCTTGGCCATGGACAGAAACGGGCCGCGCATGGTTGCCAGGTTGATGTTTTCGCCCACCTTAAGCCCCAGCACCAGCCCGGTGCGCTGCCTGTTCTCCGTTACCAGGGCCAGGCCGGTTTTGATGGCTTTGGCAGGCATGGTAAAGTGTTTGGCGGCACCCCTCACGGCGATGGATCCGCTATGGGGTCGGCGTGCCCCAAAGATTGTTTCTACCAGCTCACTGCGTCCGGATCCGACGAGACCAAAGACTGACAGGATCTCCCCTGCGCGCAGCTGAAAACTGACATTTTCAAATTCGCCATCCCGGGACAACCCGTCAACCGCTAAAGCCGGTTCCCCAAACCGCTCCCGCCGATCAGGGTAGATGGCCTCAATCTGACGGCCGGCCATCAGGGTGATGATATCATTCTCGGTGGCTTCCTTTGGATCCAGCTCAGCCACAAAGAAACCATCCTTCATGACAACGACGCGATCTGCCAGTTCGAGTACCTCTTTAAGCCGATGGGATACATACACAACGAGAGTTCCCTGATCGCGCAGCTGACCCACCAGGGCATAGAGGGATTCCAGATCAGAGCCTGACAGCACGGCAGACGGCTCGTCCAGCACCAGAATTTTTGGCTTGGATACCAACGCTTTTGCGATTTCCACCATCTGCTGTTTGGCAATGGACAAATCATGTATTTTGGCCTGTGTATCAATGGTATCAAAACCAATGGATGCGAGGATTTCCTTGGCGCGTGCGTGGGCGGCGCCCCAATCAATCAGACCCCGGCGCATGGGAAGAACACCCAGCAGAAGGTTTTCCGCAACCGACAACTCCAGCACCAAAGACAGTTCCTGATAAACCGTGCAGATTCCCTGCCGTATGGCATCGCGCGGCTCCTTCAGGTCCAGCGGCTGTCCGTCCAGCTCAAGGCTGCCGGAATCTTTGGGAACGGCGCCTGCAAGAATTTTAATGAGTGTAGACTTGCCGGCACCATTTGCTCCAACGATGGCCACCACTTCACCATACGCAGCCTGAAGGCTTACGCCGCGCAACACTTCGGTGCTTCCGTAGGACTTGCGTACATCATGGAATACCAAAGACATATGAAATCTCCAATCGCTACGTCAACAGCACTGCCCCAGGTATCAGGGGCGCACTGCGGAAAGGTTTTTCATTGGGCAGGCCGCTCAGGATCCACAGCTTTCGTTGTCTACCATAATTCTTTTCAGAATGTAGGATTTTTCGTGGGTCATCTCTGCAAGGGTACAGCAGACGCCTTCCCTGCCCATGCCGCTCATCTTGACGCCTCCAAAGGGTTGGTCGATGTTGCGGTAATTGCCCGAGCCATTGATGACTACAGCGCCGGCTTTGATCCTGGAGGCTGCTCTGATGGCTTTGGAAGAATCCTTGGTCATCACACCTGCCTGCAGACCATAGGGTGTATTGTTGGCAATCTCGATGGCCTCTTCAAAGGTATCAAAACCGATCATGGGAAAGACGGGGCCAAACACTTCCATATCGACGGCAACATCCATCTCTTTGGTAACGCCGGTAAGCACGGTCGGTTGGAAATAGGTCTGGTCATACACTTTGCCGCCGTAGATGCATTTTGCGCCTTGCGCTACCGTATGCTCCACTTGTTCAAGCACCCTCTGTGCGGCTTTGATGTTGATCAGGGACCCAAGCTGGGTATCCTCACTTAGCGGGCTGCCCAGTTTGAGTTTCTTCAGGCTGTCGATCACTTTTTCTGTAAACTCGTTCATCACTGTGTTTTGCACAATGAACCGTTTTGGGGAGACACAGGTCTGGCCGGCGTTCTTGAGGCGGCCGGAAACAGCTTCGGCAACTGCAAGGTCCATGTCTGCATCTTCAAATACTACAAACGGATCGTTTCCCCCCAGTTCCAGGGAGAGACGCTTCATCGTTTGCACAGCATGGGTTGCCACGTCAACGCCAACTTCCGTGCTGCCCGTAAGGCTGATTTTGTCAATGCCCTGCGCGGAAGCCAGGAGCCGCCCTATCTTTTGGCCCTGGCCGGTGACCACCTGCAGCACGTTGCCCGGTATGCCCGATTCCCAGCAAAGCTCCGCGATGCGCATCACCGTTAACGGGTTATCCGTTGCAGGCTTGATTATGACGGCATTACCCACGGCAAGAGCGGCCGCAACCTTGTGGTAGCAAAGCTCTGTGGGATAATTGAACGGTGTTATGCAGGCAACAACGCCCAAGGGTTCATGCCGGGTGAAGATAATGTCGGTTTCGGACCCCTTTTGGAATTCCGACATGGTTTGTCCGTAAAAATGGTTGGCCATCTCCGCAAACCCACGGAAAATCTGCGCGGCACAATCGACTTCCGCCCTGGCCTCCGTGATGATTTTGCCCATTTCTGTTGTCAGCAGGCGGCACAGCGAATCCAGGTTCCGATCGATCGCCTCTGCACACTTGATGAGGATCTCACTGCGTTTGTACTGGGGAGTATCTCCCCAGATCTTTTTGCCTGCCTGCGCCGCTTCGATGGCTGCAGAGATATCCTCTGGCGTTGCTGCGGGTACAGTATCAAGGAACTCCTGTGTTGCGGAATTGAGCACCGGTATCGTGGCCTTGTCCTTTGCATCCACGTGCATGCCGTCAATCATCATTTTCACGGTTGATCCCTCCCATTTCGTTTGAAGTTACGTTGAACCCTTCCGCCTGTGCCATGTTGAACTGCTCTTATGCCATCCTGAAAACACCGTCGTCCCCTAAATCTCAAAAATAAATTCCGCTTCTACCGTAATGCCGCCCGGCAGTTCGTTTGTCCCGATGGCGGACCGTGCGCCCACGCCCCGCTCCTGTCCAAAAAGATCCAGCAACAATTGGGATGCGCCGTTGGCGACCTCCGGTTGGCGATGAAAGCCTTCCGCGCTGGCCACAAAGGCCAACACCTTGACGACGGATTTGATTCTATTGAGGTCACCCAGAAATTGATGCAGATTACTCAGCGCATTGAGCGCGCAAAGACGTGCTGCATACTGGCCTTCTTCCACCGTGCGTTCCTGGCCCACCCTGCCGGTCACCTTGGGGATACCACTTTCTGTGGAACCCTGACCGGAAACATACAGCAAGTTTCCTGCCTGCTTGACCGGTTTGTAGATACCCGCAAGAGGAGGAAGTGGAGGCAATTTGATTTCAAGCTCTTCCAGTCTTTTGTAAACGTCCATATCAAGCAACGATCCTTTCCAAGCAGATTTTTCGGTATAGGCCTCTATCGTTCTCTATCATGAACATTATGCGGTGGAGGTTTCGTCCATGTCTGTATCCGGGGGTTCGCCGGTGATGCCGTTCCCGTTTTTGCGCACCGTCTCAAGCATCTGATAGAATGTATATTTTGTGATTCCCAACGCGTCGCAGATTTTTTCTCCGGATTTTGTGATCAGAAATACACCTTTTCTATCGAGAAACTCAATCAGACGGGTCTTTTCCTCTTTGCTCATTTCTTCAACAGGCTTCCCGATAAAAGCGATGCCGCGGTCCAGCATGCTTTGTACAAGTTCATGAACATTGTTTACAAAGACTTCCTCTCCATTGGGGGGGCTTTGGTCAATACCCAGATGAAAACGGTTCTGGTTGTGAAGGAAAGACTCAAATTTTATACTTTCTGTGATATCCACGTTAACACAGAGAGAATATCTTACGTTGTTTTCATCATCACGGAGATAAATCGAAGAGGAACGCAGAATCTTCCCATCTTTGGTTGTCGTAAAATAGTTGAATTTATCCCCATCCTTGACAGTTCCCCGGATAACCTCCAAACCCAGGTTGCTGCCGCAGTCACCAACCCTGCGACCGGTGATGTGACCGTTGCGGATATCGACAATGGTGCTATCGTAGGGGCGCGACAGGTCGTGCAACACGACCTCGCAGTTGGAACCAAACTGCTGTTCAAGCAGATTGACGATTTGCGTGAGTACCCGGTTATCCAGTTTGCCGTCAATAGACATTACACCAATCCTTTTCAGCGATAGTGGTTTGTTTTTTTCAGATGTCCCTTCATGATGATAACAGTATATCGGAATAATTTTCCAATGTCAACAGAATTTATTTCTGAACCACTGTATTTTTGCACAAAGCATGCCGATGATTTTTTTAAATTATGTAGAATTTCTATTCAAATAGTAGGATGCTTGGGTCGATTTTGCCAAATGAATCAGAATGTTTTTCTGCTGCATGGTCAGATGGTAAAGCCGAGAGATGAGGAATCTTCCCCGGTTCTTCCGATTGTATTTGCCCCGGCTTTTTGGTAAAATATGGGCACATAATCAATCGCGCCCACATTCACAATAAAGAGAATGGAAGAGACAGGGGGTATACAGGGATGGGTTTTTTTGATGAGCTGTTTGACTGGAACGGAGATGGCAGGATGGATGACCTGGAGGAATCCGTCGGGTTTGCGTATTCCATGATGGCTCTGGAGGAAGACGAGGACGAGGAGGACAATGAGGAATAACCGGATCATCCCGCAAGGAATGGCCTGAAAAGAGAAGCGCTGGATAGCCCTGCATGAATCGCCTTGCAGGGCTATTTTGATGCCCTCACCCCGGAGCCCGGTCTCCATCCAAAGCGTTTCGCCGGCAGTCGGGCCTGGGCCGTATGTGAATTTGTTTATAAAAATGTAATAAAAAACATGGGACAAACGGCCTCTGCCAATGCATTAGAAGGGGGACCCAAAAGGAGGTGTGCAGGTCCGTCCCTGAGAGAACAAGGAAACCAAAGAGAAAGGATGAGTGGTTGTGAAACGATATCTGAACGCCAAGGAACTCCATGAGTTGCTCAGCAAGCTGGGGGAAGAGGAGGCTTTTGACCGGGAACTTGCCAAATACGGCGGCCGGATCTCCATTCCCGAGTTCAATGTGGCCTACCGGGAAGTGGAAGGGCGTATGGATGCCGTCCATACCGACTATGAAGCGCTCAGGAAGCTTGCCCAGGCATACGACCCGGAGATTGAGGTGAGGCTGCTGGTAACCGAAGCCCTGAGCGAGCCCATTGTATCCATTACAATGGTAGGCTATGATCTGTTCGCGAACCTGGAGGAATTGCATGCCGCCACCAGGCACGCTTCCTCCGTAACCGTCACTCCTGCCAGCGACCCGCATATGGTCTTCCTGTGCTTTGATTACCAGGATGTTTATGTACCCATATCCAAGTTTATCGCGCCTTGATTGCCCTTTATCCAGGGGCTGGGGTTGCCGGCAGTCCTTTTGCAGGCGGAACGCTTCCTGACCGACTGGAATATCCTGTTAATTGGCGGGTCCAAGCCCGCCATGGAAAGGAGTCATGCAATATGGAAGGAAATTGCGGTTGTTCTTCGAGGACGGCGGAATGCGTAGCATGTCCGGAGGATTGCGGCAACCTCGTCCCCTTTTCCAATCTGCTGAATCTGCCGACCAACTTTTGTCCCGGTTCTTCCACGGGATGGCAGAATTTGAGGATATCGGTGCAGCCCTATCTGCAATGCATCCTGGAACCATGCGTTGTCAAGAACGCGCAACTGGTGTATACCGATCCATGCGCTGAAACCCATGAGATTGAGAATTATCGTGCCCGGGCGATCCGGGCCAGGGTTTTTGGCAGCATCGAGTATATCATCAGCGCGCAATCCACAGCATCTGAGGTCTCCGGTGAAACGGCCAGCGTCAGTGATTTTTATACCGTTCACGTCAACCGGGTGCTGGAGTTTTTAAACGAGAGCGACATCTCCAAAGCTTCCGTCATCGTAGACGTTCAAAGCCTGGCCTTTGATACCCCGGCCGAAGTGGTCTATGGCGGCAACCATGCGCTGAAAATCATGGGCGCGTTTGCGCTGAACCTGGGCTATGTGGAAAACGGCAGTTTTGAGAACGACTTCAGCGGCTGGACACTGTGCGTGCCCCCGGTGCGACGGCGGCAACTGTGGGATGCTTTGAGGATTATCAGCCTGTGGACGGGTGCTATTTTGCGTTGCTGAAAACCGACGGCCCCGGGGCGTATAACATCATCCGGCAGGACTTCTACGCAAATGCCGGAGACACCCTCAGCGGTTGGGCTTTCTTCAAAACCAATGATTATTTGCCCTATAACGACAGATGCGATGTAAGCCTTCTGTCCGGCGGAAACGTGCTGGCCACGCTGTTTGAGGCCAGCGTATCCTCCGTGGGCGATTATGGACACACACCCTGGACCCGGTGGGAATACACCTTTGCGCAAAGCGGGCTGTATACCCTGAAGGCGGAAATCACCAATGTGGGCGATTCGGCGAATGACAGCTTCCTGGGACTGGACGCGATTAAGCTTTGCATTGCCAGGGAATAACAAGCTGTGCAAATGAGATAAGGGCTGGGGCTGTGCGCCCCGGCCCTCGTGCGTTACTTTAATTGAATGTCATTTGCACAGCATGCCGTAGCAAAACATTTCCGGATGCAGGCACACAGCTGCGCCGGCTTGACGGGCTTTACCAGATAGCAGGCGGCGCCCAGGTCATAGGCCCGCTCCTTAAGGGCTTTCGTTGCCAGGGAGGAAAGCACCACCACTTTCAGCCGGGAGGGGAACCCAAGCGATTTCATCCTTTCCAGCATCATCAACCCGTCCATGATGGGCATGAGGAGCCCTGTCACGATCAGGTCGACGCCCCGCTTTTCCAAAAGGGTCAGCGCGTCGGCGCCATTGCGAGCCACCCCAACCACGGTAAAATCCGGCTGGTCGTTGAGGTATGTTAACAAGGCCCTGCGCAGGTCATCGTCGCGTTCCACAAGCAAAATTCTCAGCAGATCCATACTTGCGTCCTCAAACCGGGGGTCTTCCGTTCCACAGGCAGGCGATACACAGAGGAAATCCTTCCATTCTAACCATTGTATCATGAATGCGCTACAAAAAAAGAGCAGTTGTATTTCGTTTTCAATACGATTCAAAGACGATTCAAAGACATGCCGCACCGGCGCGGTGAGCCATGGGCCTGGATGAGGAGCTGCATGGCCTGCTATGCCATTCCCAGTTCCTCCAGCCCCGCTCTGTTGCGAATGAGGATTGTCTTTTGCCCTTTCAGCGCAATCAGGCCATCGTCCTGAAATGCTGTCAGTTTCCGGCTTAAGGTCTCCTGACTCATGCCCATCTGGGAAGCAAAATCACCTTTGGTCATGCGAAGATTCACCTCGTCCCTGTCGCCGGACAGGGCCAGCAGGGCCTGTGCCAGGCGCTGCTCCACCGTGCTGAGGCTGATTGCTTCCAGCAGCGTCTCCACCTTTTCCAGCCGCCTGCTGAGTTCATCCATCACCTTAAATGCGATGGATGTGTACTTGGCCATCAATGCCTTAAGTTTGGCTCCTTCGATGACGCACATGGTGGATGACTGTATCACCTGCGCATTGTCGGTCAATGGCAATGCCCCAAACAGGGAAAGTTCTCCCATAAACTCCCCGGGGCCAATGACGCGAATCACCTGTTCTTTGCCGTTCCTGCCGAGCCTGAAGATTTTGACCCTGCCGGTGTGCAGCACAAAGAGTTTTCCGCCCGGATCGCCGGCCATATACACCATGTCGCCTTTCTCAAAGGTCCGGGCGCTGGTGATGTGGGCGATCTCCATCATTTCGTGGCCGCTCAGGTTTGTAAAAATGGGCACATTCCGGATGCAATCTGTATGGCCCAACGCGTCATCACAACTGCACACCGCGACTTCCTCCTATATCAGCCCATGTTTTTGCCCTGCCGTAGCCCAGCAGGCGGATGGCGTTGAGGATGACCAGCAGCACGGACACCTCATGCACAAACATCCCAAAGGACAGATGGACGGTTTTGACCAGCACGCCGGCCAACAGAAGCCCCGCCACCAACAGTGCGAAGGAGATGTTCTGCTTCATGTTGCGCACCGTTGCCCGGCTCAGCCCCACCGCATAGGACAACTTACCCACCTCGGCCGACATCAGCACCACGTCTGCGGTTTCCATCGCCACATCGGTTCCTGCGCCGCCAATGGCAACCCCCAGATCCGCCGATGCCAGCGCCGGCGCGTCATTGACGCCGTCGCCCACCATGGCCACTCTGCCGTACTTGCTTTGAAGTTCCCCCAGCACGCGCACCTTGTCCTGGGGAAGCAGCTCGCTGTGATATTCATCCAGCCCGATTCCCCCGGCAATGGTCCTGGCTGCCCTGCGGTTGTCTCCGGTCAGCATCACAACTTTTCTGATGCCCTGTGCCTTCAGCCCGGCCACCAGTGCCCTGGCATCTTCCCGAATGATATCGGCTATGGATATGATACCACAAATCCCATCCTTTGTGGCCACGATCACCGCCGTTTGTCCCTTTTCTTCCTCGTCTGCGATCTCTTTTTCCTGCTTGTCATAGGGGATTCCATTTTCATCAAGGAGCTTTCGGCTGCCGATATAGTAGCGCTCACCGGCATAGCGCATTGCGATACCCTGCCCTGTGATGATCTCCGTATCCATGGGCACATCCCGGATATCACCCAGTTTTTCGGCAGCTTTGGCAACAATGGCCCTTGCGAGGGGATGCTCCGAATAGGCTTCCCCGATGGCAGCAATCCGCAACAGTTCGTCCTCATCCATCCCATAGGCCTTGATCCCTGTGACGCTGGGCTTACCCACCGTGAGGGTTCCGGTCTTGTCAAAGGCCACCACTTTGACCGTTCCAAGCTTCTCCATGATGTCGCCGCCCTTGATCAACACGCCGTGCCTGGCGCCGTTTCCAATGCCTGCCACGATGGAAACCGGGGTGGAGATCACCAGTGCGCCGGGACATGCGATGACCAGAAGCGTCAATGCCAGGCGAATGTCCCCTGTTGCGAGGTAAAACACAATTGCCAGCAGGAGAATGGCCGGGGTGTAATAGCGGGAGAACTTTTCAAGGAACTTCTGTGTCTTTGCCTTCTTGTCCTGCGCCTCCTCCACCATCTGCAGGATCCTGGCAAAGGTCGTGTCTTCGCCGACCTTTTCCGCCTTGATGATCAGATAGCCGGATTCGATGAGGGTACCGGAGAATACGGCATCGCCAACGCTTCGGCTGATGGGGATGGGCTCCCCCGTGATCGCGGCCTGATTGATATAGGCGGAGCCCTCCGCCACCGTTCCGTCAACAGAGATCTTTTCACCCGGTTTCACAACCACCATGTCACCATGTACCACGTCCTGGGGCGAGAGATCTACTTCAACGCCGTCTCGCAGAACCCGGGTGCTGTCAGGCGCCAGGGTAAGCAGCGCTCTGATGGAAGACCTGGTTTTGTCAATGGTTCTGGATTCCAGGTAATCGCCCAGCAGGAACAGGAAGGTTACGGCGGCCGCCTCCCAGTATTCGCCGATGATGACGGCCCCGATTACGGCAATGGTGACCAGCGCGTCAATCCCAACAATGCGGTACCGCAAAGCGCCGATTGCTTTTTTGAAGGTGGGGGCGCCTGCAATGACCGTCACCGTCAGCATCAGGAAGATGGTAATTGCCGCATACCCGATCAGCTCCTTCAGGGCATATGCCGCGGCCGTAAGGATTCCGGACACCCGGATCATTTGCCCCTTGGTCAGTTTCAGCATTGCACGCACCCCCTTCCGCTCACTTGACAGACAGCACTTTGTAGCCCAGCTGCTGGATCTTGTCCCGGACGCTCTCCCAGGATACAACATCCTCATTCAGCGTCGCCTTCACCCGCGAGGTGTTGAACAGCACTTCGGCCTCCTCAACTCCCTGGGTCCTTTTGAGCATCCCCTCAATCTTTGCAATGCAGCTGGGGCAGGATACCGTCTCCAACTGATAGGTCCGCTTTGTCATCATGCATTCCTCCTCTTCCGGTTGATGGGTTCATTGTAGCCTGGATTTAACTGCCGGTCTTTGACCCAGATCAAAAATCACCCATCTTTTTTACAGATCGCTCAAGGGACCCACGGTACACCCGGAAGGCTTGTTTTCGTTGACGAAAGTTGGGAATACATGTATAATTACATAAAATCATGTTGTGCTGCGATGCGCTTACACCATGCCCGCGGGAGAAGCCGTGTGTGAAAAGTCAACAGATCCCCGTTCATCCACCCCAGGGATCACCCGGCAGCACCGCAGCTGGATTGCATCCGGAAAATGAATTGTCATATGGAAGGAAGAGAACGTATGAAATACCTTCAAAAAGCGCTCTTCGCCCTGCTGGGTCTATCGCAACAGGCTCTGGCACAGGATGCGCGCAGCGGCGCTGCCCAGGCGGACCCTGGGGAGACACTGGATGAAACCACAAAGAGGAATATCGCGCAGGCGCTTTGGATGAAGGAGTATGATGAAAAGGCCATACCCGACGCCATTCTTTCCAAAATCAAAAGCCAGAAAAACAGCAGCGCCGCGTTTGCCCAGCGCTTCAGGGACCGCCTGGAGGAAATGAGGAGGCACCCGCTGTCCTTTGTCCCCTCCAGAGAGAAGAGATACCGCATCCTTCTGGATCACGCCCAGAGCCTTTCGCCCGGGCAATTTTACGCGCGCACGCACCTTCTGGGCCCGGAGTCCGTGGTGGGCTATGATCCGATTCCTGCCCGGCCCAAGTTTTCCTTTCCTGCCATCGATGCCCCCCAATGGAACAACCAGGTTGGCTGGCATTTTTTCGTGGGCAATGTGACGGACACCGCAGGCAATCATTACGGCGTCCAGATGATGTTCTGGCAATATGCTTTGCTGCCGGCCGCCTTTGCACGAAAGCATGGCCTAAGTGAGATTGAAAACCAGGTGGTGGAGATACACCTGGCCATCGGCGACGAATCCGCCGGCATCCATTACAGCGCCAATACCGTGCTTGTGGCCGGCACAACCGGGCTGATTGATTTTACGCCCGCGCCCTATACCTATACGGTGGGCCGCAATTCCATCCAGGGCACCGACCCCTCCGGCGCGATGTTCCCCCTCAGGCTTCAGGCGCGGGGGTGGGACATGGGCAAGAATTCCGGCCTGGAGATGGAGATTGACATTTCCCTGGAAGATCAGAAGGGGTACTTCCTCCAGGGAGAGGACGGATGCTGGCCCAGCGTGGATGGTGTGGGAACCTTGTACTACTCCGCCTCATCCCTGGGCCTGAAAACCGATACGCCCAGCTTCCTGCGCATCGGCGACAGGAAGGTTGACCTGGCCGGCGGCTCCATGTGGTATGACCATCAATGGGGCACGGGCTTCATGCCCTCCGGCGCGCCCAGGCACGCAGTGATGCGGGCGGTGCAGAATCTGACCGAGCCTGCTCCCGGGGGATGGGACTGGTTTATGTTCCAGTTCCCTGTGGATGAGCGGATCGGCCTGAAACGGGAGGTGGCCCTGACCCTGTCCGCCCTCCATAACCGGGAGAACCTATCCTTCTACCGTCAAAACGGCGAAACCGTCCCCGGCCCCATGACGACGCCCTGCGTTGGAAAATACATCGATCCCGACAACAACAGCTTTGAAATCAAGGGCACCATGAAGGTGGACCAATGGGTGAGAAGCGCCGCCACGCCCAATCCGGCCCTGTATCCGCCAACAGGCTTCTGGTATCCCGGGCGCTACGCCTTTGAACTGGAGGGCGAGCTGCCTGACGCGCTGAAGCGCTTCTGGGGCCGGCCCCTTGTTGGCGGCGAGCAGACCAATTTCTTTGCCACAGGGCTGCAGTACTCCGAAGGCGCAGCCGTGCTGTTTGACGACAAAGGGAAAGAACTGGGACGGGGCTTTGCGGAGCATACCGATTACGCCGATACCGGCGAAACCGTGCTTGCCCTGGCAGGATTGCCTGTGAACGCGGACACCCTGCTCTTCCTGAAGCGCCCGCCCGTACCCTGGCTGATGAAACAGTGCAGCTTTTTGTATGCTGCCTTGAGCAGGAAGGAACTCAACCGGATCCTGGCGGAGGCAAAGGGCATGTAGGCAAGGAATGGGGCCATATCATTGCTGATGTCTACGCCACGTTGTTGATTGGCTTGCCGTCGAGAAACGCCGTCAGGTTTTCTACCGCTATGTCCATTAAGCGCTGGCGGCTTTCCTTAGATGCCCAAGCGATGTGCGGTGTGATGATGCAGTTATCCAGCCCTAACAGGGGATTGTCCTCCTGGATGGGCTCTGTAGATACGACATCCACTGCTGCCGCTTTGACCTTTCCACTCTTGAGGGCATCACGTAGGTCGTCTTCCTGGATTAATGGGCCGCGCGAGGTGTTGATCAAGATTACGCCTTCCTTCATCAGGCGAATGGTCTCGCGGTTGATGAGCCCTTTGCTTTCCTCTGTCAGTGGGCAGTGCAACGAAATCACATCGCTTTGCCGAAGTACATCATCTAGCAACGTCAGTTCCTCGCTAGGGCCGTACAGATCATAAGCCAGCACCTTCATACCGAATGCCCGGGCCAGATGGGCTGTCGCCCGACCGATGCGCCCGTAGCCGATGATTCCTATGGTCTTGCTCGTAAGCTCGATCAGCGGATAGTCCCAGAAACAGAAATCGCGCCCGGAGGTCCAACGGCCTTGTTGCACAGCATCGTTGTGGTGCCCGACGTGGTGGCAGATTTCGAGCAACAACGCGAATACATACTGTGCTACCGCGGTGGTGCCATAGGTGGGAATGTTGGTAACGACAATTCCTCTCTCACGGGCTACGTTTACGTCCACAACGTTGTAGCCTGTTGCCAAAACACCCACATACTTGAGATTGAGCGCGGCGGTTAGTGTTTCTGCTGTGAGTGGCGTTTTATTTGTGAGAACGATTTCCGCGTCACCAATACGCTTGCGAATATCCTTTGGCTCTGTATGATCATATACCACCACCTCACCCAGCCTTTCAAACCCTTTCCAGGATAGGTCGCCGGGGTTTTCAGTATAGCCATCTAAAATAACGATCTTCACGAGTTGTTCCTCCTACTCGTCCAATAAGGCCCACGCACGGTTTAACACACGTTTGGAACTTGCCAATACAATGTTTGCATCCTCATCGTCCCGAGGTTTCACCTCGAAGGAAAGAGTCAAAGGGTCGTCATTACGGAAAAATCCTTCGTCACGCAGAATCTGGAGGAAATGCAGTAGCTGGATGGTATCATTTTCGCTATTAGGGAACCCAAAACGCGGATGCTGATCACCATACGCCTCGCAGCCGGGCTTTACCACGGCGTTGCCGATGTGCAAGTGCGTTATATATGGCCTCAGGGTTTCGATGACAAAACGGCTATCTTCCCTGGTGGTGGGGATGTGTGACAGATCGACCAGAAGCCCAAAATTAGAGCAAAAACAACGTATTTCCCCCGCGAAGCGCAGCGCGAGTGGCGCGGGGCCAATGAGCACAGCCTTGTCCATGTCAAAGTCGAACACCTCCAGTTCCACCATCATTCCTTTTTCAGCCGCTCGTGCGCACAGACTCCGTGTGGTCTTTATAAGCTGGCCGAGAGCTTGATCCCTGCTGTCAGGCTGCCATTTGCCTGCCATAAAGGCAAAGCCGCAGGCACCCAATGCCTCGGCTTCATCCAGCGCGGAAAGCAACATATCCTCGGCACGATGGCGCTCAGCCTCGTCCAACGCGTTGGGGTTAATCATTTCAGCAAGTTGCTGCGGTTGCGCCCCATAGTATACGCACATGTGCGACTGTGCAAGGATTTTTACCGCTTCCCGCCTGACGTTTGCGTCTGGAATATGGCAGACCTCAACAGTGTCGAAATCCGTGTCCATAGCAATTTGTCGTAGCGAGTCCAATAGTGGATATCGGGCGGGTGGATAAGTCATCCATTGCAGAGTGCCTAACAGGAAATAACGATGGATCGGGACTCTCATGGTTTCATCCATCCTCTCGTGTTTTTGATAGAAAATACGTTAACCCTTGACTGCACCGGCGGTAACGCCGGTGACGATATATTTGGAACCCAGCATGTATAGCAGCAGAACGGGCAGCGCCGCAAAGATGGCCGCACCGGCCAATTGTCCCCACGCGAACAGGTCGTCCACGATCAGATCGGATATTCCCAGCGGAATGGTTTTAAAGGAATCCTTGGTAATGATCACAAGCGCGTAAAGATGATCACCCCAGCACATCGTAAAGGAGAAAATTGCCGTAGACATAATACCGGGCGCAGCCAGCGGAATCGCAACCAAAAACAGCGTTTGTAAACGCGTACAGCCGTCGATGAGTGCGGCCTCCTCCAGGTTGTTGGGGATGGTTTTAAAATAGGCGATCAGAATCCAAGTGGCGTATGGGATCACCAATGTGGGGTAAATGAGCATCAGCGCCCAAAGCGAGTTGAGCAGGTTCAAACGCGATACAAGCATGTACAATGGTATATACATGATTGAACGCGGAATCAGGTAGGCATAGATGATTGCCTGGGAGATTACGGTGCGGCCCCGGAAACGCAGTTTGGAGATCGCGTACGCGGCAATCGTGCTCAGAAATACGCCGAAAACCGTCACGGTGCCGGCAACAGTCAGGCTATTGCCAACATAGGTAAAGAAGTTGGATGAAATAAGTTTTTCATAGTTGATGGTAGTAAACTGCTTTGGCCACAGTGTTGGGATAATGTTGTAGATCTCGGCATCCGGCTTAAAGGAGGTGTTTACCATCCAATAGATAGGAAACAGCGTCCAAATAAGCAAGATGAGCAGCACGGCAATGGCGATAAGCATGCCGATTCTTTTTTCTCTCATATCCACTCAACCTCCCGCAAAGTCGCTCTCCTTGCGTAGGGAGCGGTTGGTGAACACAGCCACCATTGCGATGACCACGGGGAAGAACATGAACGACACTGCGATGGCACGGGGCAAGTTGCCGTTGGAAAAGCCCACACGGTAGCTGTACAGCGAGAGTAGTTCGGTAGCATAGGCCGGTGCGCCGCGCGTCAGTAGCCAGACCATTTCAAAATCGTTGAGTGTCCATATGGTGGTAACGAGCGAGGACATGCCCAGCACGTCCTTGATATAGGGCAGAGTGATGGAATGAAACTGACGGGGTGCGTTTGCGCCGTCAATGCGTGCAGCCTCGTACAGGCTGTGTGGAATAGTTTGCAACGCCGACAGTACCGAGATGCCGATAAATGGTGCGCCACGCCACACATTCACCAATATACATGAGAGCATGGCCGTGTTGTTGGTGGCCAACCATTCCACGCGCTCCGTTGTAAAACCGGATACCTGCAGCAGGTAACTGAGTACGCCGCCTACATCGCTATAAAGCCAGCGCCATGTAAATACAGAGGTTACTGTGGGGATGGTCCATGGCAGCAACAACAGCGCACGATACAGGTTGCGTCCCTTTATCTGTTGGTTTAGCACGAGCGCGATGATCACGCCTAGAAGCACCTTCCCACCAACGCAGAACAGTGTGTATACCAGCGTGTTGCCCAATGCGTTGGAAAAAGAACGCCATGCAGAACGGTTGGTAAAAATCCAGGCGTAGTTTTCAAAAGCCACGAATTCCGTTCGGTTTTTATTCTGCATGCTTGTGATTATCGCCCACAGAATAGGCGTTAGCATCACCAGCAGCAGGTAGATGACAACGGGTGCGATCAGGCATAGCGCCAGGCGGGAATTATTCGCCCCCTCAAATTGTAAACGGCGTACCTTTTTTTGGGCCACCATTCATATACCAAACCCTTTCCAAATGCTTTCTGCGGTTGCGCGAGCATCGGCTCCTCGTCGCCGGGAGAGTCCCTGCCCAGGAAAGGGCAGGGACTTTGCCCCGGTGATGCTGCCAGCCGAATAGGTCAGGTTAGTAGGAGTCCTTCACGTCCTGCATTTCATCGGCAAGTTCGGCTAGTGCCTCCTCCACCGTCATGCCACCTACCAGCACCTTGGCGTACATGTTACCAAAGAGCTTCTGGTTATACACGTCGGTGGCATAGTCGGTAAAGTCGCCCGGATAGCCGCAAAAGCAGTGAAACGCAGAAGCGTCGGCAAGTATCTTGTTTTCGGGGCGAGACCAAATCTCATTCTGGCTTACGGACACCAGTGCCGGGCACAGAATAGGGGCTGCATTTTCGCCTAGCCACTCGGTTACAAATTCCGGGCTGGTGAGGTAGTCAGCCATTTCTTTGGCTTCAGCAGGGAACTTCGAGTTCTGGTTGGCACAAATAAAATGCGCTGCGCCGTACAGCCTGCGCGTTCCATCATCAGCAGAGGGAACCCAGGTGTAGCCCGTATCGGCAAGAATTTTTTCGTAGCCCTCGCCCTTGAGCGAGTTAAGCAACGTCGGGCTGTTGATAACCATGGCGCATTGGCCGGACATGAAGGCGGTGTTGTTGTCGGTATCAGACCAGCTGACCACATTGCTGGGCATACCGCCATTGTTCACCAGATCGACGTACTTCTGCACAATTTCTGCGACCTTGGGGTCTGTGCAGGCAACCTCGTTGTCCTTGGACCACAGGCTGCCACCGTTTTGCCATACCTGTACCAGTGTGTTGATGTCGCAATCCGGAACGCCGTTTAGCGGCTCGCCAAAGCCATAGACGCCTTCCGGTGTAGCCTGTGAAATCTTCACCGCCATTTCGCAAAGCTCATTAAAGGTCTTAGGCGGCTCTGTGTAGCCGGCGGCCTCCAACATGCTCTTGCGGTAGAACAGAACACGGTTCTCGTGGTACAGCGGAATGGAGACTGCAGCGCCATCTACAGTTCCCAATTCCAGTGCGCGTGGGCTTACAAAACTACCTTCCTGGGTGCGCTTATCAGCCACTTCGGTCAGATCCATGAACACACCCTTGGCAGCGATCATGGGGATGAGGGTCTCTGATACATAAAACACGTCCGGCATGGAGTTGCTTTCCAGTGCGGCTGTAAAGATCTGCACCTGATCTGCAGTTGCGATGATCGTTACTTCCACGTTCCAGCCTTTGCTTTTCCCGTACTCGATTGCGGCGTTCTGCCAGGCATCGTTCAAGTCTGCGGAGAACGTCTTTTTAATCCAGACATTGAGGGTCGGTGTTTCGGCGGCAAACGCCGTAGGCACAAGGGTTGCCAACATGACGGTCAGTAGCAGGATCGCGAGCAGTTTCTTCATTGGGCATCCTCCTTCATTTAGTAGGTATACTTTTAACCCCGACAATCCAGCCGGAGCAGAAACCGATGTGTCATCAATCCTTGAGCTGCTTCACTGCGTCTCGCGCGGCGTTCATCATAAAAACTGTGTCTGCACCGAAAAGATTGAAATTCATACCATTCTCCATCCAGTGTTTTACACGCTCCACACCACCGATGTGAATTCCGCAAAACTTACCGCAGCGTTTAGCGGAGGCGATGACGGTTTCGATGGCCTCGTGCAGCATAGGGTTTTCAAATTGGCCCATAATGCCGTAAGTCTGGCTAAGGTCGTTGGGGCCTATGAATGCGCAGTCGATTCCATCAACGGAGAGGATCTCGTCGATGTTGTGCACACCGGTGGGTGACTCGATCTGCACCATCAAGATGGTTTCCTGATTGGCCTTTTCCATATAAGGTACAGCCGAACCGGCATCGTAGCCAGCGTGCGCCTTCAGCAGCGCCACTCCTCGGTTGCCCTGAGGCGCATATTTGCTGAATTCCACCAGTTTGCGGGCATCCTCGATTGTTTCAGTGTTGGGCAGCAGAATACCTGCTGCGCCCATTTCCATGTACTTCATGATGATTTCACGCTGTGGTCTTGCTGCGCGCACGATGGCCGGGATACCGGCCATTTTTGCCACCAGTAGCATGGCTGCGATGCGGGAATCATCGCAATAACCGTGCTCCATATCCAATACGAAGAAATCGAAGCCGCACACCTGCAGCATACGCGCGATATCGGGTACATCAAATAGGCATACCATTGTGCCAAAGAGCCTCTCACCGGCGTAGGCGCGTTCCTTGATTGTTGCCATTTGTAATCACTCCTTACTTATTACAATAGTACTCATTACGGATTAAGGATATTTTCACAGGGAAGTCCCTCTAATACGGCAATGACATTGTGCGCAGCGACATTCGCTGTAAGGCGGATGGACTCCACGCTGTTGCCACCTGAATGCGAGGTGACGATAAAATTGTCCAATTCAAACAAACGCGGGCGTTCCTTGGGTGGCTCTATCTCCAGTACATCAAAGGCGACACCTGCAAGCGAGCCATTTTTAAGCGCGTCATACAGAGCATTCTCATCCACAATGCCGCCTCGTGCCACGTTGAGACTGTTGTCTTGATGTCAAGGGTAAAAGATTAAGCGAGCTGAAAACCCTTATATAGGGCCTGCTGAAAAACCTGAAATCCATTGAAAACACTGGAGAAACCGCGTGATTCATGGTATACTGAACACATAAGAAGCCAGTCAAAATCATGTGTTTGGGGTATCTGATGTACAGAAA